>DASWMA010000572.1:0-2545 GCA_036399995.1 Longimicrobium sp.
AGTAGATGGGCACGCCCTCGGTGGCGAACCCCAGCCGTCCCACCCGTGCGCTCACCCGCTCGATCCGCCCGCCCGCGCCCACGCGGAAGAGGAGGAGGGCGTCGCGCTCGCTGGCGCCCACCAGCGCCGGGAGCGGCCGGCCGTCGATCTCGAAGGTGTTCAGGCCGTGCGAGTCTTCGATGTGGGCGTTGCCGCGCAGCGCCACGGGGGTGATGGACCACCCCACCCAGTAGCTGCGCCGCCCGCCGCGCCGCGCCTGGTCGGCCGCCCACTCCACGCGGCTCGCCAGCGGCTGCGCGGGGTCGGGGTGGCGGACCACCACGGGCTCCTGCTGCGGAGCACGGGGCTTCGAATCGTGCGTATCCCACGCCTCTTCCGGGTCCGCGACGCGCGACGCCTCGGCCACCGCGGGCGGCGCCACCGCGGGGGCCACCAGCGCGACCGCCGCCAGCAGCGCCAGCGCCGCCGCCGCGCGCACGCCGATGCGCGGCAGGGCGGGGAGGTCGGCGCGCGCAACCAGCCGCTCCACCCGCCGCGCCAGCGACGACGAGTTGCCCTCGGCCATCGCCAGCGCGCCCTCGGGCACCGGGGTGGGCGACGCCGAGACCCAGGCCGCCACCTCCACCAGGCAGCGCGCCAGCCCCAGCGGCGAGCCGGTCTGCCGCACCGCCCAGTCGTCGGCCAGGTACTCGGCGCTTTCGCGCAGGCGGCGGCGGGCCAGGCGGTTCAGCGGCTGGAAGAAGAAGAGCGCTTCGGCCACCCCCGCGGCCAGGTGCCACAGCGGGTCGCGCCGGGCCAGGTGCGCAAGCTCGTGCGCCAGCGCGCCTCGCTGCTCGTCGGGCGCCAGCTCGGCCACGAAGCGGCCGGGCACGCACACCTCGTCCATCCCCAGCGCCATCGGCGTGGCGCAGCGCTCGCTTCGCGTGAGGCGCACGGCGGTGGCGATCCCCGCCTTGCGCCGCAGGCCGTCGAGCAGCGCCAGCAGCGCGGCGTCGTCCACCGGCACGCGGTCGCGCAGCAGCCGGTGCAGCGCCGCCTGCCGCCACGCCACGCGCGCCAGCAGCAGCGCCGCCCCCGCGGCCCACGCCAGCAGCAGGATCCCGCCCCACCCGGTCCCCGCCGGAGATGCCGGGGGTTGCGGGGCCGCTTCCCAGCGGGCGGGCGCGGCGGGTGCCGCGGCCGTGCTCGCGGGGGTGGACGAAGACGCGGTGGCAGCCGTCGAACCGGCCGCGGATGCCGCCGTCGGGGGTGCAGCGGTCGGGGATGCAGCGGACGGGGACGTGGATGCGGGTGTGGAGTTCGTCACAGCCGGTTCGCGCGTCGCGGCAGCGGTGGGCGTGGCGGCGTCGGACGCCTTCCACTCCGCCGCGGGCCGTGCCCGGTCTGCCGGGGCGGGCGCGCGGGCGATGCTGACGTTCCAGCGGCCGATGGCGGGGCGGATGTTCGCCAGCGTCTGCACCGACACGGTGAGCACGGCGCCGACCAGTGCCGCCTTCCACAGCGTCTCGCGCCAGGCGGGGTCGCGCACCACGCGGCCGGCCACGAGCGCGGCGGCACCCAGGAGAAGCGTGCTGTGGACGGCATAGGCCAGCAGCCACGCGGCCACGGCCTGAACCATGGGGCTCATCGGTCGCCTCCCTTCATCTCGGCCTCGCGGCGTTCGACCATCTCGCGGATGCGGGCCAGGTCCTGGCCCTCCACCTCCTGCGCGGTCAGCAGGTGGCTCACCATGGTGGCCACGTCACCCTCGAACAGGCGCCCGGCCAGCTCGGTGAAGTCGGCCACCACCGAGCGGCGCACCTGCCCCTCGTCCACCAGCGCGCGGTAGACGTACTGCCGCCCCTCGGCGCGATGGGCGACGAGCCCTTTCTTCTCCATGCGCGACAACAACGTGGCCACGGTACTCTGGGCGATGCGCCGCTCGGCCCGCAGCGCGTCGTGCAGGTCGACCACGGTGGTCTCGCCGCGTGCCCAGAGCACCTTGAGGATGGCTGCCTGGAGCTCGGTGAGCGCGTAGCTCATGCAGGATTCCGGAGGAAGGGGACTCGGCAGGTGGACGACAGGTATATAATACAGGTGTAGAAGTAAGCGCAAGGATGTCGTTCATCTGCGTAGCCAGGCACTACATCCCGGGGCTGTCCAGATCGGCCGGGGCGTTCGGGTCGGCGTTGTCATCGTACGCCTCGTAAGGCTCCGACAGCCGGGAGAGCAGCCCGCAGCGCTCGCAGCGGAAGTCGAAGCGGTGGTGCCACTGCTTCGGCAGGAGCCACTCGCCCCCACAGCTCGGGCACCGGCGCTCGCGCTCGGCTTCGGAGCCCAGGCCGCGCGCGCGGGTCAGGTAGTACCACGTGCGCCGGCCGGTGGCGTGCTCGAGGCGCGCGCAGATCTTCAACCCGTTCCGCGAAAGGTCGCTCGCCGGGTTCTCCAGCTGGTCCTGCGCGAACGCGTCGGTCGCCGGATCCTTCCGCCTCCCCTCCAGGTTGTGGCAGGCGCGATAGGCACTCTCCCAGTACGTGATGTCCTGCTGGTCGCCGCGTTCGTTCCG
>DASWMA010000573.1:0-5266 GCA_036399995.1 Longimicrobium sp.
AGCCTTTCGCGATTGCCGAAGGAGCGAGGGGTCTCTCCCAAAAAATTTCGATACTCAGCGCGAGCGCGGCCTGCAGCCACTCGTCGATGAGATCGGTGCGAGCGGGCCGGAGATCTGCTGCAACTAAATCTGCGATGAACCTTTTTTTCGGCTCTTCGTCGATCTGGTTGCAATCTGACGAACCGTGGGTGGCGCCATACTTGTCGACGAGTGGCTGCAGGCTCGGAATGCGCTGAGTATCGAATTTTTTTCAGGATACCCCTTGGGGGGCTCATCCCGTCTTCTGCGCCTGGAGGCTTGGCCAACTGCGTCATCAAGGGGGGATCGGGCACTCCGCTGCTTCCCTGCGTCACCGCAGCCGTCGTGGATGCGGGCGAATGATCGTCATCCATTTCGTCGATGCGGAGGACGTGCACGACGGCCCGGACTCGCCTCGTGACCCCCTGATCGATCGGTTGAGACAGCCCGGGCCGCTGCACCGCCGAGGAACTGAAGGTACCTCTCCAACAAAAAATTCGATCTTCGGCGCGAGCGCCGCCTGCAGTCACTCGTCGACGGGATCGGAGCGAACGAGCGGGCGAGAGACAGGCTGCGACGAAATCGACGAAGAACCAGTTTGGGGAGGAGGGGGCCGGGAGGAGAGGGCCCCCGCGGGCTAGAGCCCGCGTCCCCGCCACGGCTCGTTCGCCTCCAGGCAGTCCATCAGCTCGATGTAGATGCGGCGCGCGGCCTCGGTGAAGTCTTCGTCGCGGGCTTCCTCGTACGGCGCCAGGGCGGAGCGGATGCACTCGCTGAGCGAGCCGCGGTGGATCACGCCGTCCACCAGCTCCATGTACGGCGCCTCGTCCTTGAGCGCCGTCTTGCGCGCGCCCGACAGGACGTGGCCCAGCACCGCGCGCACGTCGGCGCGGCCGGTCTCGTCGCGGTCCACGGCGAAGTGCGGGGCGGAGACCCGCGCGGCGCTCCCCTCGCGGATCGTCGCGCGGAAGTCTTCCACCAGCAGCTCGTGCGGCGGAAGCACGATCTTCCCGGCCAGCACCCGCTTCGTCAGCTCCTTCAGCGCGGCGCGGACGAAGGCGGCGATGGCGGCGTCCATCTTCACGCATTCCTGCGTGTCGAGCACGCGCACCTCCATCGCCTTGCGGCTGAACTTGAACACCGCGCCGCGCGCGTTGAAGAACTCGTGGCGGATCGGCGAGGCGTCGTGCGGGAGGCGGTCGAGCGCGGCGTACATCGGCCCCAGGATCTTGCGGCGGTAGTCGCCGAAGCTCTCCACGTATTCGGGCACCAGCTCCCCGCAGCTCTCGGGGATCCGCGCCTGGTGCTCCAGGATCCACGCCAGCCGCCCGTCGGCGTGCGGCTGCAGGTCGCCGTCGTACATCGGCGTGCTGGCGGCGATTGCCGGGAGGTAGGGGATCAGCAGCGCCGCGGCCGTGTGCATGGCCAGCGTCTCGCGCTCGTCTCCGAAGGGGAGGTTCAGGTGGCTGGCCTGCACGTTCATCCACCCATGCGTGTACACGTCGAACAGCCGCTGGTAGGTGCCGTACACCCGCCCGCCCGAGCGCGACCAGAGCTTCCCCTTCCTGGGATCGAACCAGGGGTGCATCCCCGTGGGCATCAGCCGCGCGTCGAACTCGTCGCGCAGCACGGCGCCGAAGCGCTGGACCCCCTCGTACAGCACCTCCTCGGCCTGGCGGAGGGAGCGGACCGGCGCCTCCGTCTTCACCTCGAACACGTGGTCGGCGATCTCGTTGCTGAAGCCCAGCGCGCCCAGGTGCACGTCGCTGGTCCCCCGCCCGGCCAGGATGCGGAACGCCGGCTCCACCAGCGACACCACGTTCAGGTCGCGGTCCACGGTGGGGTACTCCAGCTCCATCCCCGCCACGCTGAACGCGCGGTACCCCCTGTCACCCCCGCCCTCCGCCGCCTTCGTGCGCACCGGCGCGCGGATCGAGCGCAGCCCCGCCTCGCGCGCGGCGGCGGCGGCGGCGCCGTCGGGTGGGGGGGCGCCTTCCTCGATCCGCCGCACGAAGTACTCGACCAGGTCTTCGTAGACCACGTTGCCGTCCTCGGCGTCTTCGTAGCCCACGTCGAGGTTGGGGTTGTCGTTGATCTCGATCACCACCGGCCCCTGCGCCGTCTCCTTGATGTCCACGCCGTAGAGCCCGTCGCCGATCAGCGCGGCGGTGCGAAGCGCGATCCGCACGACGTCGGCGGGCGCCTCGTCACGCGGGACGGCTTCCACGCGGCCGTAGCGCTCGGTGCCCTTCACCTCGGTGCGGATCTGCCAGTGTCCGCGCGCCATGTGGTAGCGCGCGGCGAACAGGAGGCGCCCGCCCAGCACGGTGACCCGCCAGTCGAACTCGGTGGGCAGGAACTCCTGCGCCAGGATCAGCGGCGAGCGCCGGAACATCTCCGCCGTGCGCGTGCGGAACTCGTCGCGAGAGCCGATCTTGTGCACCGCCGCGCTGAACGACCCGTCGGGAAGCTTGATCACGAAGGGCAGCCCCAGCTCCGACGCCTGCTTCCACGGCGTGTGCCGGGTGAGGATGCGCGTGCGCGGCGTGGGGATCTCCTCGCGCCGCAGCAGCTCCTCCAGGAACACCTTGTTGCCGCAGCGGATGATGGACTGCGGGTCGTCCACCACCGGCATGTCGAGCGCCTCGGCGCGCAGCGCGAACTGGAAGGCCGGCTCGCTCACGCCGGTGAGCGCGCGGATGAAGAGCGCGTCGTACTCCGGCAGCTTGCGCAGGTCGCCCAGGCCGATGCGGTGCACGTGCACGTTCATCCGCCCCGCCACGCGCTCGAGCCGGTCGATGGTCTCGGGGCTCGAAGGCGCGAACGGGTCGCCGGGCGTGACCAGCACGGCGATGGAGGCGCGCACCGTCTCGCGCGGGGTCTCGCGGCCGCGGCGCACCACGCGCTGCGGGTCGCCCAGCGTGCGCGCCAGCTCCGCGCGCTCGTCGGGCGACAGGTGGTGCGGCGGCACGGCGGCCACCTGCGTCACCTTCCACTCCTCGTCCTCGTACACCAGCTGCAGCCGCAGCACGGGCGCGGGCCACTCGCGGTACACGGCCAGCGCCGCGCGGTGGAAGCGCGGATCGGCGCAGGTGCCCATGAACACCAGCGTCTCCACGAACTCGTCGGCGCGCGCGGGGCGGCAGCCGCGCTCCGCGTCGTCGCACCGCACCAGCGGGAGGGGGAAGGCGTGCGGCGGCTCCTCCTCCTCGGTCTCGTCGCCCGCCGCGGGGGGCGCGTCGGGGTGCGGCAGGTCCAGCTCGCGGCGGCGCACGCGCATCTCGCCCGCGTCCACCGTGGCGATCCCCGCCTCCTGCAGCGCGCGGAAGCGCCCGTACGGCTCCTGCAGCCCCTCGCTGGTCTCGACGGAGGGGATCACCTGCTGCCCGCGCGCGCTGGCCAGCAGCGACACGTAGTAGCCGCGGCTGCGGTAGCGGGTGCTGCGGCAGAGGTTGACCACCACGGCGCGGGGGTCGCCCAGGTCGCCGCCGCCTTCCAGGTAGCGGTCGGCGTCCACCACCAGCCCGGGCGGAAGGCCTCCGGAATCGCGCGGATCGGAGACGACGACCAGAACGCGCCTGCGGGTCACGCGCCCTCCCCGGCCGGCCACACTTCCAGGAGCACCGCGTCGTAGGTCACGTCGCCCAGCAGCACGGCGTTGATCAGGCGGCTGGCGTCCACGCACTGCCGCCCGCCGTCGATGGACGGGTACTCGAAGGGATCGAGAACGACGAGGCGCCGCCCCCACTGCTCGTAGCCGTTGATCACCACGAAGTGGCCGGTGGGCTCGCCGCGCACGTCGTCTTCGATCAGCCGCTCGAGCATGTCGTCCCAGCGCTCGCGCGAGTGGCGGTAGAGGTAGGTGGCACTCAAGCCCGCCAGGATCGGGTGCTCGCGGTCGATGATCCGCTTCATCAGCCCCGGCGTGAGCTCTTCGAACGACAGCTCGCCGCCCATCTCCAGGAAGCGGATGTACGCCCCGGCCGCGCGCAGCCGCTGCGAGTCGGTGAGGTACGGGAAGCGGCTGTGGATCTTCTCGCGCAGCTGGTCGGCCGGCAGCGCGAACCAGGTGGGGTCGAAGATGCGCAGGTCGTACGAGTAGATGCGCGCGCGGAAGCCGCGCTTGAGCGCCGAGATGCCGAGGAACACCGCCAGCGTGCCCCCGTCCTCGTTGCGCTCGAGCGACGAGATGACCTCGTCGATCTCCACGTTCAGCCCGTAGAACGCGTAGACCTTTCGCAGGCAGGTGGGCCCGCAGGTCACGTCGTCGGGCTGCACGAAGCGCTGTACGCGCAGCTCGTGCTCGCGCCGCCCCTCCCGCTCGGTGCGGTCGTCGTGCGCAACCGCGAGTGCCGATTCCATTGAGCTCTCCCTGACCGTCTGCATGGCTGTGCGGCGTAAGCAACGGCCATACCATGAGGGGAGACGGCCAGGGGGAAGGCGGCCGAAGCCGGGTCCGGGGGGGAAAGGCCGTTGAAGGCGGGGACCTGGGAGGAAAGGCGGCTGAAGCCGCAAGCTACAACTACAGGAAGCCTCACAAACTGCGTGAGGCTTGGTCCAGCGCGGAATCAGGCGCTCGCGCCATCCCTCAGCGATGCTGGGCACCGTGCACCGAAGCCGCGGCCGCGCGGATGCCGGTAGTCCGCGAAGGCGGACTTCGTGTGGTTGTTGCAGCGAATTCATTCGCCCTGGCCGATCAGGATTCATCCGCTCCTCATCCCCATCGAGCCGAATGCCGTCCCGATCCGTCCCGCTCGCGCGTCTTCCTGAGCGGTGCCCCGCGCGCTGGCGCGCGGGATGCTGCAACATTGGATGAACGGCCACCCGCTCCCATACGAGATGAACCGCAGTCCGCTGCTCGCCCTGGCACTGCTGGCGTCCGCCGCGCTCCCCGTGCGGGCGGAGGCGCAGGCCGCGCTCGCGTCCGCGCGGCACACCGCCGTGCTGCGCGCCGACTCGGTGCGCGTGCTGCGGGGGGCGCGGTCGGCGCAGGCCACGTTCGAGCGCGTGCGCTTCCAGACGCTGCCGTGGACCGACGACGGCGGGAGCACGTGGAGCTGCGACGAGCGGATCGGGCGCTTCTGCATCTGGCGCAACGACACCGAAGCCGACTGGCGCGCCCCGCCGGACCCGCCCCCGCTGGTGCGCGCCCGCGACTCGCTGATCGCCACGCTCACCCGCGCCGCCCAGGTCACCCCCGGCGACGGCTGGGTGGCCGGCCAGCGCGTCCGCTACCTGGTGGAAGCCG
>DASWMA010000574.1:0-4325 GCA_036399995.1 Longimicrobium sp.
GAGTCAGCGGAGTCAACGGAGAACTTCATCTTCCGTTGACTCCGCTGACTCCGTTTACTCCGTGTGAGACAGGTGCAGTCTGGTTCCACCACTCTTCAGGTGGATGTGTTACAGAGCATCGTTCCGGAATGAGTTGCTGAACGACATGTCTCACGCAGAGCAGCAGAGGAGCAGAGAACAACCAGTCTCCTCTGCGTTCTCTGCTGCTCTGCGTGAGATTCTTCAAGTCCTGGAACCGGAAACGATGCCGGGCGACGTCGTACCAGGGGGCGGTGCGCTCCGGCTCAGGCGGGTGCCGGTTGGGTGGCCGGCTCCGGTTCGAACACGGCGTCGCCGTACGGGATTAGGCAGCTCTTCAGGTCGAGCGCCAGGGAGCGGAAGCGGTCGGCCGACTCCACCGGGACCCGGACGCGCGTGAAGAGGATCACGCCGAACAGGTCGCCCGTGGGGAGCATGCCGCCGAAGCCGAGGACCGAACGGATGCCGTGGCGGTCCACGAACCCCTCCTGCGCGGGGATGTAGGGGCTTCCCGCGGCCTCCTCCACGTGGAACACCCCGTAGCTCTTCCCCCCCAGCGAGCGCACCACGTCGCCAGACGGGCGCACCACGTCGCCCAGCTCCATCCCGAACTCGCGGATCAGCTGCGCGATCATCGGCGCCCGCTCCACCACGTGGGGGCTGGGAAGGGGGATCGCCTGGTGGCCCACCGAGGCCCGGCGGTCGTTCCACCCGGGCTCGTCGCCCACGGTGGCGAGCAGCGTCAGGCACTTCATCGCGGGCTCGGGCGGCGAGATCGCCACGGCGCCGAACGCGCGCTTGGCGTAGCGCTGCAGATCCGGCGTCAGCTTTCCATACGGGTGCGTCTTGTAGAAGCGCACCATCACGCAGGCACGCCCCTCGCCCCCGTCCCCGAGCTCGTGGTAGAGGTACCGGCAGACCGCGCTGGCCGCCGCTTCCATCGTGGGCACGCCGCGCGCGGCCCTGCGCAGCCCCTGGCTGCAGCGGAGCATGGCGGCCAGGTCGAACCCCGGCAGGTCGCAGATCACGAAGCTTTCCCCTGGTGGCGGCCACTCGCGCGGTGGACGCGCGGACGCAATCCCGCCAGAAGCAGGAAAAAACGGGCCAGGGAACAGGTGGCGGCGGCGCGAGTCCGGTTCTTGCGGCCTCGTACAGGGCGGCTCACACCGCGAGACACGCCGCGGCGGGGCACTCCCGCGCCGCGGCACCGACCCGGGAAAAACCGAGCACCGCCGACCCCCCGGGGCACGACGGAGCGGTACACCTCGCCGTACCTGCAGGCAACGAAGCGAATGGCCGAGATGGTGAGCGGCGCCCCCACGGGCGCCGGCAACGAAGGCCCGACGAGCCCGGCGCGGCCTTCCGGCGCGGCGTTCCCGCCCGGGGGCGGCGAGCTGGGGGCGCTGATCCGCGCGAAGGACTGGGCGGCGACCCCCCTGGGCGCCGTGGAGACGTGGCCCCAGAGCCTCCGGACGGCGGTGAGCGTGGCGCTCTACACCGACTTCGCCAGCATCGTGCTGTGGGGGCCGGAGCTGGTGCAGGTGTACAACGACCGCTACCGGGTGCTGATGGGCGACAAGCACCCCGCGGGGCTGGGCCAGCCCAACCGCGAGTGCTGGCCCGAGGCGTGGCACATCAACGAGACGATCTACCCGCGGGTGTTCGCGGGGGAGACGGTTTCGTTCCGCGAGACCCTGTACCCGCTGGCGCCGTTCGGGGTGGTGGAAGACTTCTACCTCACCCTCTCGTACAGCCCGATCCTGGCCGAGGGCGGCGGCGTGGGCGGCGTGTTCGTCACCGTCTTCGACGTGACCTCGGAGGTGCGCACCCGCATGGAGCGCGACCGGGCGCTGGCCGAGGCCACCGCCGAGCGCCAGCGGCTGTACGACGTGTTCATGCAGGCGCCCGCGGCCATCGCGCTGCTGGAAGGGCCGGAGCACCGGTTCACCGTGGCCAACGGGCGCTACCGCGAGCTGGTGGGCGGCCGCGAGGTGGTGGGGAAGGGGGTGGCCGAGGCGCTGCCGGAGATCCGCGGGCAGGGGTTCGTGGAGCTGCTCGACGGGGTGCGCGCCGGCGGAGAGGCGTTCGTGGCCAGCGAGGCGCGCGTGCAGCTCGACCGCCGGGGGAGCGGCGAGCTCGACGACGTGTACGTCGACTTCGTCTACCAGCCGCTGAAGGACTCCACGGGCCGGGTGTTCGGGATCATGGCGCACGCCGTGGAGATCACGCAGCAGGTGGTGGCGCGCCGGCACGTCGAGGCGCTGGCCGCCGAGCGCGCCGCGATCCTGGGGCAGATCGCCGACGTGGTGGTGACGGTGGACGTGGAGGGGCGCGTCACCTTCGCCAACGACGCCACCCGCGCCATCTACGGCGACATGCGGCTGGGTGTGCCGATCTGGGACCCGGGCCAGCCCTTCCGCCTGCTGGACATGGACGGCGGCGAGCGCGCCGCGGGCCGCACCCCGCTCGCGCGGGCGCTCCGAGGCGAGCGGGTGGTGGAAGACGAGTGGCGGGTGGTGCGCTCCGACGGCCGCGAGGTGACGGTGATGGGGAGCGCCGTGCCGGTCACCGCCGCCGACGGAACCGCCATCGGCGCGGCGATGACCGCGCGCGACGTGTCGGAGCAGCGCTGGCTGCAGCACCAGGTGGAGATCGAGCGGAACCGCCTGGCCGACGTCTTCCGCCAGGCGCCCGCGGTGATCGCGGTGACCGAGGGGGCCGAGCACCGGATCATCACCGCCAACCCGCTCTTCCGCGCGGTGGTGGGCGCGCACCGCGAGGTGGAGGGGCTCCCGGTGCGCCAGGCGCTCCCCGAGCTGGACGGCCAGGGGTTCTTCGAGCTCCTCGACGGGGTCTACGCGTCGGGCGAGCCGTTCATCGGCAACGAGCTCCTGGCGCGCTTCGACCGCAACGGCGACGGGGTGGTGGAAGACGGCTTCTTCAACTTCGTGTACCACCCCCTCGCCGACGCCCGCGGCGAGGTGCGCGGGATCATGATCCACGCGGTGGAGGTGACCGACCAGGTGGTGGCCCGCAAGGAGGTGGAGCTCAAGGCCGAAGAGCTCCTGCGGCTCACCCACGCGCTGGAGCAGTCGAACCGCGAGCTCGACCAGTTCGCCTACGTGGCCTCGCACGACCTGAAGGCCCCGCTGCGCGGGATCGCGAACCTCACCCAGTGGATCCAGGAGGACCTGGGCGACCGCGTGACCGGCGAGAGCGCCGAGCACATGCGCCTGCTGCAGGGGCGCGTGCACCGCATGGAGGCGCTGATCGACGGGATCCTGGCCTACTCGCGCGCCGGGCGGGTGCGCGCCGCGACCGAGCGGGTCGACACGGGCGCGCTGGTGGGCGAGGTGGTGGAGCTGCTGGCGCCGGGCGAGGGGGTGACCGTGGAGGTCGAGCCCGAGATGCCGGTGCTCGACTCGGAGCGGGTCCCGCTCCAGCAGGTGTTCATGAACCTGATCGCCAACGCGGTCAAGTACACCCGCGCCGCGCGCCCCGACGTGCACGTGCGGGTGGGGTGGCGGCCGGTGCGCGACGCCGTCGAGTTCACCGTGGCCGACAACGGCCCGGGGATCGCGCCCGAGTACCACGACCGCATCTGGGGGATCTTCCAGACCCTCCAGGCCCGCGACAAGGTGGAAGGCACCGGGATCGGGCTGTCGGTGGTACGCAAGATGGTCGAGAGCCGCGGCGGCGAGGTGGGGGTGCGGTCGGCAGCCGGCGAGGGCGCCGTGTTCCGCTTCACCTGGCCGCGCGTGCCGCGCGCCTCACTCACATCCCTGGGGGACGAGCCGTGAACGACGACCGCATGCTGAACATCCTGCTGGTGGAGGACGACGAGGTGGACGTGATGAACGTGCGCCGCGCCTTCCAGAAGAACAACATCGCCAACCCGCTGTTCGTGGCCGGCGACGGCGAGGAGGCGCTGGCGCGGCTGCGCGGCGGCGAGGTGCCCTCCGGGCGCCGCATCGTGCTGCTGGACCTGAACATGCCGCGCATGAACGGGATCGAGTTCCTGCGTGCGCTCCGCAGCGATCCGGAGCTCGCCGCCACCCCGGTCGTGGTGCTCACGACGAGCAACGAGGAGCGGGACAAGATCAACGCCTACGGCCTCAACGTGGCCGGCTACCTGCTCAAGCCGGTGACCTTCGGCAACTTCTGCGAGGTCATGGCGGCGCTCAACAAGTACTGGACGCTGGTCGAGATGCCGTGATGGCACGCCGGACCGACGACCGCTCCACCGACGCGGTGGGCGGGAACCTGGCGCCTGCCGCGGAGGGCTGGCCCCGGCTGCTCGTCGTCGA
>DASWMA010000575.1:0-10556 GCA_036399995.1 Longimicrobium sp.
GGCGAGTTCTGGACGTACTCGTTCAACCTCGCGACGGGCTACATCGAACGCTCCCGTCTGGGCGGTACCCGACGGATCAACATTCGTTGCAAATATCCACATATCAGGCCATTCGCGGCGCGACTCTGGCTTGGCGAACAAAGCGAGTTCGGCTTTTACCTGCTGAATCAACCATTTATGAACATCTTTCGAGAGATTAGGAGAATGGAACTTTGATTGTACATACCATACTCCGGACCAGCGCTCTGTCATGCTCGGATAGGGTGCCTCACCTTCGAAGTAACCGTCCCGTCCTGCATCGGCTCCAGGACCAAAGGTCATATGGCCAGGGCCTAAAACACGCAGCATCAATGCATTCACGAGTTGCTCGAACGCTGCGGGATCCAGCGAGTTCAAATCGTATGCGCTCATCGTCAACTCTCATGGTGATTAGCAGCACAATAACTCCAAAAACACTAGCAGATGCCGCGCCCATTCGCAAGCTAAAATAAACGAGCCGAATGCCGGTTGGAAAGATTCGGTCAATGCAATAATGATGGGAGAAGAGAAGAGTGTGGGACGGGCCGCTCCCCGCGATGGGAGCGGCCGTCTTCACACTGCGACGGCGACGCGCCCTACTTCAGCTCGTCGACGGTGCGGATCACCTGGCCCACCAGGCCGTACTCGATGGCCTGCTTGGCGTCGAGCCAGAAGTTGCGGTGCGTGTCCTTCTCGATCCGCTCCAGCGACTGCCCCGTCTCGCGCGAGAAGATCTGGTTGATGCGCTCGCGCATCCGCAGGATCTCGCGCGCCTCGATCTCCACGTCGGCCGCCATGCCGCTGGAGCCGCCGGCGGGCTGGTGCAGCAGGAAGCGCGTGTTGGGGAGGGCGAAGCGGTCTTCGCGGGGCACCGACACGTAGATCAGCGCGCCGGCGCTGGCCACCCACCCCGTGCCCACCATCCGCACCCGCGGCTTCACGAAGCGGATCACGTCGTGGATGGTGTCGCCGCTCTCCACGTGCCCGCCCTGCGAGTTGATGAAGATGGTGATCGGGTCGTCGCCGTCGGCGGCCATCGCCAGCAGCTGACCCATCACGTGCGACACCAGCTTCTGGTTGATCTCGCCGCTGATGATCAGCGTGCGGGCGTTGAACAGCCGGTCGCGCACGGCGTCGGTCATCGACGCGGCGTTGCGGTCGGCGGGTTCTGCCGGCTTCTGGGGAGTCTCTTCCCCGTCTTCTTCCTGGAGCCTGTACATGGTCCTCAGTTCGGTCCGTCGGCCAGTCGTGCACAGCGGGAGCCGCGCAAGATAAGCGGGCGGGCTCCGCCACGACAGCGCCCGCCCGGTTCACGTCGCCCGGCAGCCGCGCAGGTTCGGTGCCGCCGCGGTGCCGGACCTCACCATCGCTCCGCGGGGTCGCACGCGCTCCGTGCGCCGGCCACGAGAGAGCGGGGCGGCGGTGTGTCGGAAATGACGTCGGACGCGAACCACGCCTGGCCCGCCAACGAATCGCCGCTCGTCCGAAGCATCAGCACCAGGGCACTGAACCCGTTGCTGAACGAAACCCGCACCGAGTCGCCCGGGGCCGCGCTCCACTCTCCGCCGGAGCCGAACACCGCCCAGAAACGTTCCCCCGCCGGGCTCGGCCGCCCCAGCACCCGGTGGCTTCCCGGCACGAAGCCCAGGCGCGCGGGGAACACCGACGCGGCGTCCGCGTTCCCCGGGTACGTCAGCGCGTAGCAGCGGTTGGGCGGCTTCCCTGCGTGGGGCAGCGGTTCCGACTGGCGCCGGGGCGCGCACGCCATGACCGCGCAGAACGCCGCCACGGCCGGCAGGAGCGGGCGCATCGCCCTCACGGCTGCGCCGCCGCCGCGGCGCCCGGCACCAGCCGCGCGATCCACAGGCCGGAGTTGAAGTCGCTGGCGAACACCAGCCCGTTGTGCGGGAGCGCCGCCCAGGCGAAGGGGAAGTCGCGCACCGCCGCCTGCGCGTCGGTGGTGGAGAGCGACGCCAGCTCGCGGCCGCGCAGCTCGCCGCTCAGCGTCCCCGACACGTCCACCGCGCGCAGCCCGCCGCCCCACGCCGCTGCGTACATCGTGTCGTTCGCGATCCAGAAGGCGTGCACCCCGCTGCTGGGGGCCGAGTAGGCCGCCACCTCGCGGGGGGTGAACGGGTCGGTCACGTCCAGCACGTGCACGTAGCCGCCGGTGTCGAAGCGCCGGCCCAGGTTGGCGTTGCCGGGCATGATCTGGTCGGCAACGAACACGTACTTCTTTCCCGCGGCGCTGGTGTAGGGGAAGGCGTAGGCCGTGTTCCCGTACTGCTGGCCGCGCCACTCCACCCGGTAGCGGTACTGCCCCACCAGCTTCGGCCGCCGCGGCGTGCCCTGCGCCACGCCGCTCCCCACGTCCACGATCACCAGCCCGTCGTTCCAGTAGCTCAGGTAGGCCAGCCCGTCCTTCACCGCCACGTCCTGCAGGAAGCGGTTGGGGCGGTCGGTCAGCCCGAAGCGGCCCACCTCGCGCGGGTCGGTGGGGAGCGACAGGTCGATGATGGCCATGTCGCTGGTCCCCTGGTCCACCACGTAGGCGCGGTCGCCGTCGAGCCACACGTTGTGCGCGCCGCCGGTGAGCGTCTCCCAGTACTCGCCCAGCGGCCGGGGGTGCGCGGGGTCCTTCAGGTCCAGGATCACGATCCCGTTGCGGCGGCTCTGCGCGCCCTCGCGGGTGAGCACCGCCAGGGTGCCGGCCGCGTTCACCGCCACGTCGTTCACGATCAGCGCGTCCACCGTGATCGAGTCGGTCAGCCGCGGCCTCGCCGGGTCCGTCACGTCCCACGCGTACATCTTCCCCGCCGCGCACCCGGGGCACCCGCCGAAGGTGCCGTGGTAGGCGTAGTGGCGCCCGTCCACACCGCGGAACACGGCCAGGTCGGTGGTGCGCGTGTGCGTCACCGGCGCCCGCCCCACCAGCTCGAAGCGGGCGGCGGGGGCGGTCTGCGCGGCGGCGGGCGCGGCGGCCAGCAGGGCCAGGATCGCCGCGAACGCGCGGCGGGTGGCGGTCGGCATCATAGGGCGGGGCGGTGGAGTGGATGCGTGGGCGAGCGACGGCGCCCGCCGGAAGCTTGGTTCCGGCGGGCGCGCGCGTCAACCGAACGAACGCGCCCGGGGTGATTCTGACGCGAGCGGTGTGCCGGAGACGTTGTACGAAAGTGCGAGAGTGCATGCGAATCCCGAGCGTGGCATCTCCGTGCACCGGGACCGCGGCCGCGGTTTCGACCGCCCGAATGATCTGCGCCCGCTTGAACGCCAGAGCCCGCCATCCGGCTGGATGGCGGGCTCGCTGTCCCCTGTCCCCTGTCCCCTGTCCCCTACCGGATCCGCTCCTGCAGGTAGCGCACGACCTCGTCCTGGCTGATGCGCGTCTGCTGCATGGTGTCGCGCTCGCGGATGGTGACGGTGCCGTTCTCCATCGTCTCGCCGTCCACGGTGATGCCGAAGGGGGTGCCGGCCTCGTCCTGCCGCCGGTAGCGCCGGCCGATGGCGCCCGACTCGTCGTAGAAGGAGGGGATGCCGCGGGCCCGCAGGTCTTCGTGGATCTGCGTGGCGCGGTCGGGCATCCCGTCCTTCTTGACCAGCGGGAACACGCCGGTCTTCAGCGGCGCCAGCGAGGGCTTGATGGCCAGCACCACGCGCGTCTCGCCCTCCACCTCTTCCTCGCGGTAGGCGTTGGCCAGCACCGCCAGCGTCACCCGGTCGGCCCCCGCCGAGGTCTCGATGATGTAGGGGACGTAGCGCTCGTTGGCGGCCGGGTCGATGTACTCGAGCCGCTTGCCGCTGTACTCCTGGTGGCGCTTCAGGTCGAAGTCGGTGCGGTTGTGGATCCCCTCGATCTCGCCCCACCCCTCGTCGCCGATGCTGCCGCCGAAGAAGAACTCCACGTCGCCCGCGGCGCTGGCGTAGTGCGCCAGCTTCTCGTGCGGGTGGTAGCGCAGCCGGTCGGGCGCCAGGCCGATGGTCTCGCGGTGCCAGGCGAGGCGCTTCTCGCGCCACTGCTCGAACCACTCCTCGTCGCTCCCCGGCTTCACGAAGAACTGCATCTCCATCTGCTCGAACTCGAGCGTGCGGAAGGTGAAGTTGCCGGGGGTGATCTCGTTGCGGAACGCCTTGCCGATCTGCGCGATCCCGAAGGGCACCTTCTGCCGCGCGCTCTGCTGCACGTTCAGGAAGTTGACGTAGATCCCCTGCGCCGTCTCGGGGCGCAGGTACACGACCTCGGCCGAGTCTTCGGCGGGGCCCTTGAAGGTCTTGAACATCAGGTTGAACTGCCGCGGCTCGGTCCACTTGCCGCGCGTGCCGCACGACGGGCACTGCAGCTGTTCCATCGAGCCCGCCGCCTGCTCGGAGAGGAGCGTGTCTTCACGGAAGCGGCGGTGGCAGTTGAGGCACTCCACCAGCGGGTCGGTGAAGTTGGCCACGTGCCCGCTGGCCTCCCACACCTTCGGGTGCATCAGGATGGCGGCGTCGAGCCCCTCGATGTCGTCGCGCTCGTGCACCATGCTCTTCCACCACGCCTCCTTCACGTTCCGCTTGAGCTCCACGCCCAGCGGGCCGTAGTCCCACACGGAGGCCGCGCCCCCGTAGATCTCGGAAGACTGGAAGACGTATCCCCGCCGCTTCGCGAGGGAGACGAGCTTGTCCATCAGTTCGGTGTCGGCCATCCCGGATTTCTGCGTCCTGTACCGTTGAAGCCGCGTGCGCGGCCGATGATCGGGAATGAAGCGGGGGATATTAGCCGTCGCCGGGTATCCGGGCAAATGGCGGGATCGGCGTCGGGCTCCGCCCCGCCGGCGGAGCGCGGGGCACGGGTCTGGCGGCACGGCCGCGCCGGTTCCCGCCTCCGCCCGCGCGGGTGGAGGAGCATGCATTCCAGCAGGAGGCCATTCATGGTGAAGAAGATCCGCCTGGATCCCGACGCGCTCCGCGTCCAGTCGTTCGACGTGAGCGCCCAGGAGCTCGACCCCGGCACGGTGCACGCGCACGAGGGAGCCAGCGGCGCGTCGTGCACCTACCACTGCACGCTCGACGAGCCGACCTGCAACGGCCCCGTGTGCCGCACGGTGCCCGTGCTGACCTGCCTCTGCTGATCCATCAGGGGAGAGGGGACAGGGGACAGGGGACAGCGAGCCCGTCATCCGGCTGGATGGCGGGCTCGTCTTCGGAACGAGGGCGCTCGGGCGGGAGGTCGATCCCTCCCCGGGGTGGCGAGTTGCGGCCGGCTCCCCATCTTCAGGTTCGATGCACGGATCGATGCGCGTGACGGAACGTGCGCCGGCAGGGGAGAGTGGTAGCTTACCGAGCGGACTGGCGGGTGCGCCGGGCCGTTCCACACGCGATGCGATGAGGGCGAGAGATGGGGGAAGCGAAAGCGCAGGACTACCCCCTCGACCGGATCACGCAACAGTGGGTCGCCACCACCGGCCGCCGCGTCGATCTCGGGCAGGATGCGTGGCTCGACGGTCCTCATGGCCCTCCCGCCGGGATCGGATCGTCGTTCTTCGAGCAGTGGGCGAAGGACAACGGGCTGGTGGTTCAGCCCGACGCCACACGTGCCGGGCTGCTCCCCGACTTCGACGTTCTGCGCGGACCGGATTTCGACCCCGCCCGGGTCGACCCGCGCATCGCCCGGTTCTACGAGAGGGCCGGGGAATACAGCTTCGACGTGTGGCCGCAGTGGAAGGGGATCTTCCGGCCGTTCGGCACCACGCTGGCCGCGCTGTTCAGCCGGCGCCTGCAGCAGCTGAACGTGCCGCTGTCCGCCCTCGACACCAGCCGGGGCGTATCGAGCCGCGTGGTGCAGCTGCTGGAGCCTGGCACCGGCAGGGTGCGCGAGACCGCCTGGGTCCGGGAGCTGGTGGCGACCCGGTCGGTGCTCTACGCGGGCAGCTACAGCGCGTGCGGGATCCCGGGCCACACCGGCCCCTGCATCAAGGTCGTTTTCCCTTTGCCCAACGGGAACGCGATCGTCTTCCTCAAACCGGCGGTGGAGGCAGGGGGAGGCTTCTCGCTTCGCTCCGAGGGAAAGAGGTTCGGCGACCCCGGGTTCTACTTCACCGTGCGCAGGAAGAACGGAGAGGTTCGCGCCCGCTACGTGGGTGTGATGAAGGAGCGGATGGAGGTGCGCGCCGAGTCGGAGCGGGTGGTCCGCGCGGACCACGTGTTCTTCTTCGGCAGGCTCGCGTTTCTCCAGATGCACTACAGGATGACGCGGGCTCACACGGCGGACGGGAGCGGTGCATGATCCCGGGAGCCCAGCCCATCCACGTCGGTCCCGGCCGGTGCGACCGACCCGCCCACCGTGGCCGCGTATCTTGTCGAACCGCGTGGGCGGCTGCGCCGCGAGCAGCGGAGGGAAGGGAGTCAGGGGGAGAACCGCGATGAAGGTCTCCCCCTGACTCCCATTCCTCCGATGCTCTGCGTTCACCGCGGTTGGACGGTCCGCGTCCACGCCGATGCTTGCCGAAGCGCCGGATCGGGTCACGACGATTTGCCGTCCTCTCCGCTTCGCCTCCCAGCTCCGTGTCGTCCGTTCCGCCTCGAAAACCGACCCCGAGAAAGTCGCGGATGTTAATGCGAAACTAATTGGGCCCGCCGCATGTACAATGCTGCGGACCCATTCTCGGCGCTCCGGTTGGACGCCGTTCGGGTCAGACGGAGGTGCCCGCGATCCCTGGATCTCCCGGGTTCGAGCGGCCCCGCGAGCGAACGTCCACCCCACGCTGGAAGCGGCCCGTCCCCCACGGGCTGCGCTAAAGCCGGCTTCGGACGCACCGCCCGGGAGCACGCCGCTCGTCCGGCGAGACCTGCACGGTCCGGCAGCACCGCGTTCCGTCACACTCCAGACTTCCTCACCAAGATGCGCCGGGCTGCCATCGCGCTGTTCGCGGTACTCGGGATCTCCGGGTTCTTCGCGTTCCGTTCCGCACGTGCCGTCCAACCGAAAGTGCCCGACCTGGGCGTGCTGCGCACCGCCCCCTGGGCCGGGCAGTACGCCGAGCCGGGCGAGCCGGTCACCGTCACCTTCGACCGCCCCGTGGCCGGCGGGCTCGACCAGATGGTCGACCCCGAGCGCGTGTTCAGCATCTCGCCGTCGGTCCGCGGGAAGGCCGAGTGGCGCGACCCCGTGACCCTGCGCTTCACGCCGGCCGCCCCGCTGCGCCCCGGCGCATCGTACAGCGTGACCATCTCCACCGGCTTCGCCGCGATGGACGGGAGCCGGCTGCCGCGCCCGCACCGCTTCACCTTCCGCGTGGCGCGCGCGCGCGTGCTCACCGGCGATCCCGTCGGCCCCAACGACGAGCCGAAGTTCCTTCCCCCGCAGCCCGTGTTCCGCCTGCTGCTGAGCAGCGAGGCCAACGGGCGCGACCTGGCCGCCGCCGCCCGGGTGGAGCCCGGCGACTCGTGCACCGCGTTCACCTCCATGCCGCTGCGCCTGGTGGGGCAGCGCCGCATCGGCGCCGACGATCCCGATTGGTTCCGCTACTTCGGCGCCACCGGCAACGACTCCACCCGCGACCTGCGCCGCGTGGCCGAGCTGACCCCCGTGCGCCCGCTGCCGCCCGGGTGCAAGGCCGTGCTGGTGCTTCCCGAGCGGCTCGACAGCGTGGCCGGCCAGCAGATCCGCTGGAAGTTCGCCACCTACGGCCCGTTCCGCGTGGTCCACGCCGGGTGCATCCCGGGCGGAGGCTGCCACTACGGCCCTGCCGCGGTGGTCTTCTCCACCCCCGTGCGCGGCGCCGACGTGCTGCGGCACGTGCGGCTGGGGCCCGGCCGCCGCTTCGTGGTGCGCGACACCGCCCACGCGTCGGACTACTGGCTGCTGGAGGGACGGCTGCAGCCGCGCCACGCCTACACCATCGACGTGGACGGCGGGCTCGCCGACGTCTTCGGCCAGCGTCTTCCCGGCCCGGTGCGCAGCGCGTTCACCACTCCCGGCGTGCCGCCCTCCGTGGTCTACCCGCACGGGAAGATGATCGTGGAGCGCGAGGGCTTCGGCACGCTGGCGGTGCAGCACGTGAACGTGGACACGCTGTTCGTCACCACTGCCGCCGTCCCGCGCGAGCTCGAGGCCGAGTTCCTGGCCCGCGGGTGGGGATGGTCCGACGCGTGGAAGCGGATCGAGCCCGGCGCCACCCGCCGCAGCATCCCCGTGCGCAACCGGCAGGACACGAGCTCGGTGACCGGGGTGCGGCTCCCCGTGCCGGACGCGGGCGCGCGCGGGGGAACGCTGATGGCCGTGCGCGTGCGCGGCCACGGCGTGGACACGGCCGGCGGCACCGGACAGCCGGTGGCGCTGGTGCAGGTGACCAACCTGGCGGTGCACACCCGCGTGGGCACCGACCAGGCGGTGGTGTGGGTGACCGGGGTGAAGGACGGCGACGCGCTGGACGGCGTGGAGGTGCAGCTTCACGACACCGG
This sequence comes from Longimicrobium sp., assembly GCA_036399995.1. Taxonomy (GTDB): domain Bacteria; phylum Gemmatimonadota; class Gemmatimonadetes; order Longimicrobiales; family Longimicrobiaceae; genus Longimicrobium. Next base: position 8,458 of record DASWMA010000575.1, read on the forward strand.
CGGCGTGGTGCGCGCCCGGGGCCGCACCGACGGCCGCGGCGTGGCGGTGCTCACCGGCTTCGGCGGCGCCCGGCGTCCCCCGGAAGACGACGCGTGCCAGGAGTGGTGCGGCGATTCGGGGTTCGAGGGATACGTCTCGGCCCAGCGCGGCGCCGACCGCGCGGTGGTGGGGGTGAACCCCTACGACCCCGACCTGTCGCCCTACGAGTTCGACGTCTACAGCGCCTACGGAGAGGAGCGGGCGCCCGCCGCGGGGGCGGTGTTCACCGAGCGCGGCATCTACCGCCCGGGCGAGCCGGTGTACGCCAAGGCCGTGGTGCGCCGCGGCCCGCTGGGCGCGCTGGCCGCGCCCGAGGCCGGCGACTCGCTGCGCTGGCGCTTCATGGACCGCGACGGGCAGCCGATGCGCGACACCGTGGTGGCGCTCAGCCGCTTCGGCACCGCCGAGCAGACGCTGCGCCTGAAGGCCGACCTCCCGCTGGGCGAATACTCGGTGCAGATCCAGGCGCGGCGCGACGGGCGCTGGCGGCGGCTGGGGTACGCCAGCTACACGGTGGCCGAGTACCGCCCCCCCGAGTTCCTGGTGGAGGCCACCACCGCCAGGGAGCCGCGCACGGCGGGCGAGCCGGTGCGGGTGACCGTGGGCGGGCGCTACCTGTTCGGGGCGCCCATGGCCCACGCGCCGGTGCGCTGGAGCGCCCGGCAGACCGAGGTGGGGCCCTGGGCGGTGCAGATCCCGGGGACGGACGGATATCAGTTCGGCGAAGAGCCCGACTGGTGGCGCAGGGACGAGTACCCCGGCGAGCAGGAGGTGGCGAGCGGCGTCGACACGCTCGACGCCCGCGGCTACCGCGACCTGGTGATCCGCGCCGCGCCGCAGGCCAGCGGCCGCCCGGCCATGCTGAACGTGCAGGCCGAGGTGGTGGACGCCAACCGGCAGACGGTGGCCGCCGTGGCCAGCGCGATCGTGCACCCGGCCGACTTCTACCTGGGCGCCAGGCCGCAGGGGAAGGGATGGTTCCTCCCCGCGGGCGTGCCCGTGCGGGTGGACGTGATCGCCGTGCGCCCCGACGGGCGCGGGGTGCCGGGGGTGGCGGTGGAGGGGACCGTGGCGCGGCGCGAGTGGCACCGCGTGCGGCGGATGCGCGACGGGATCTACCAGGACGTGGGGGAGTGGGTGACCGACACCGTGGCCACCTGCCGCCTCACCACCGCCGCGGCCCCCGCGCTCTGCGCCTTCACCCCCGACAAGGGCGGCGACTACACCGTCACCCTCGCCACGCGTGACGGGCGCGGGCGGGTGGTGCGCACCGCGTTCACGCGCTGGGTGGTGGGCGAGGGGTGGGTGCCCTGGAACGACGAGGGGAAGTTCCGCATGGAGGTGGTGCCCGACAAGCAGAAGTACTCCGTGGGCGACACCGCCACCGTCCTCTTGGCCGCGCCGTTCACCAACGCCGAGGCGTGGGTGACGGTCGAGCGCGAGCGGGTGATCGAGCAGCGCCGCATCCGCATCACCTCGGGGACGCACACGCTGCGGATCCCCATCACCGAGGCGTTCGCGCCCAACGCCTACGTCTCGGTGGTGATGGTGCGCGGCCGGTCTGCCCCGCCGGGGACGGTGGACGACCCCGGGCGGCCCACGCTGCGGGTGGGCTATGCCGAGCTGCAGGTGACGCCCGCGGTCAAGCGGCTGGCGGTGCAGGTGCAGCCGCTGCGCCCCGAGTACCGCCCCGGTGACACGGCGCGCGTGCGGGTGCGGCTGCGCGACCATGCCGGCCGCCCGCAGCAGGGCGAGGTGACGGTGTGGGCGGTGGACGACGGCGTGCTGTCGCTGACCGGCTACACCACGCCCGACCCGATCAGCCTGATCTACCAGCCGCGCGGGCTCGGGATGCGGCTGGCCAGCAACCTGGTCTCCGTGGCGCCGCAGGTGCCCGAGGGGCAGAAGGGCGCGCGCAACCCGGGCGGCGGCGGCGGGCGCGACGGATCGGGGATCCTGCGCACCGTCTTCCGCCCCACCGCGTTCTTCATCGGCTCGGTGGTGACCGACGCCAACGGCGAGGCGGTCGTCGCCGGCGCGCTCCCTCACAACGTCACCA
>DASWMA010000576.1:0-12404 GCA_036399995.1 Longimicrobium sp.
TGACGGCTTCAGGATCGATCCGGCCGCGGTTGAAGTCCGCGAAGGCGGCGCGAAGGCGGACTGCGTGCCGTGGTAGCCGCGTGCTCACTCGCATCTTCCAGGAGACGAGACCGACGCGGGGGATCTGCGGACGGCACGCGATCGAGATCACTACGCGCGCGCCACCACGCCCTGCGAGCCGTTCACCCGCACGCGCTCGCCATCCCGCAGCGACGTGAGCGCGCCGTGCACGGCCATCACGGCGGGGACGCCCACCTCGCGCGCGGTGACGGCGCCGTGCGACAGCGGGCCGCCGCTCTCCGTCACCACCGCAACGGCGGAGTAGAAGAGGGGCGTCCATGCGGGGTTGGTGGTGCGCGCCACCAGCACCGAGCCGGGTGTGAAGCGCGCGAAGTCTTCCACGCCGTGCACGCGGCACACCGGCCCCTCGGCCACGCCGGGCGACCCCGGCAGCCCGCGGAGCGCGCCGTCCGCCGGCGTCTCCGCCTCTTCGCCGTACACGCGCGGCGGCGTGCGCTCCCTCGCCGCGTCGTACTCCGCGCGGTTGCGGCGGGCCTCGTCCGCGGCTCCGTCCGCGTTGCCGCCCTCCATCAGCGCCACCAGCGTGGGCTTGCGGAGGAAGAACACGTCGTCGCCCGAGTCGATGGCGCCGCGCGCGGCCAGCCGGCGGCCCACCTCCACGATCGCGGCGCGGAAGGGGATGGAGAGGCGCGTGGTCTGGTAGTGCTCCAGGTCGTCGAGCCCGGTGTAGGCGCGGGTCAGGCGCAGCATCTCCGCCGCAAAGTTGCGCAGGCCGCTCGGCATGGCGGCCAGGTAGTCGCGCTCGGCGGCGCTCTGGCGCGCGCGCAGTTCCACCTCGCGCTCGGCGGGGTCGGCCACGTCGCCCTGCATCAGCATCAGACGCAGGTTCTCGAGCACCACCCACGGCTGGCCGATCCAGGTGGGCACGTAGGCGTCGAAATCCACCTCGCGGTGGCCGTGGTTCTCCAGGAAGCGCGCGAACGCCGCCGCGAAGCGCGGAAAGCGCTCCAGCGCCCCATCCTCCCACAGCGCCCGGCGATCGGTGTCCACCAGCAGCCGTTCCAGCCCAGGCTCGCCGCGCACCAGCCGGTACAGGCGGTACAGGTCGGCGTTCACCAGGCTGGTCTTGGTCTCGCAAAAGCAGGTCAGCGCGTCGTACAGCGCGGGCGCCTGCTCGCGGCCGGCGATCATCGCCACCACGCCGAAGAGCGTGCGGTGCAGCACCCCCTGGGTGATGGAGATGGCGATGTTGGGGCGGAAGTAGTCGCGCCCCAGCCCGTCCACCGCCAGCAGGTGCCGCCAGAGCGCGGCGTCGCTCAGCGACGAGAGATCGACGGCGCTCAGCCGGCCCAGCGTCAACAGGTAGCGGTCCAGGTCGCGCGCCCAGGTGACCGGAAGCTCCTGCACCCAGCGGTAGCGCTCGATCCACTCGTCCTTGCGCGCCAGCAGCTCGTCGATGCTGTCCACGCGCACCTGCAGCCCCTGCGTGAAGAGCTGCACCGCCGTCTGGTTGCCGTAGACGTAGCCCTCGAAGCGGTCGAACCACTTCCCGGCGAACGGGGGATATCCCAGCAGCTCCAGCGAATGCGCCAGCGACTCGTGGAAGCCCTCGCTGGTGAAATCCCAGGTGAGCGGCGTGATGGGGTTGGGGAAGCGCTCGGCGCTCTCGTCGCGCGTCCACCGCGCGGGAAATTCCGTGACGGGCCGCGACTGCAGCAGGTACAGCTCGCCGCCGGCCAGCGCCCACTCGGTGTCCTGCGGAAAGGCGTAGAAGCGCTCCACCCGGATCACCAGGTCGCGCAGCGCCGCGAGCTCGGCGTCCGTCAGCGCGGGGGCGGCCGCCCGCTCCGGCGCCACCTCCACCCGCTCCGTCCCCGCTTCCGTCGACACCAGCGCGTGCGTCTTCTCGCCGATCTCGCGCTGCAGCACCTCGCCGGTGCGCTTGCTGATCGCGTACTGGTCGATGCCGCCCTCGCCGCTCACCACCGTCTCGCCCAGCCCCCAGGCGGCGTTGACCACGATGCGGTCGAGGTCGCCCGCCACGGGGTCCATCGAGAACGCCACGCCGGCCACCTCGCTGCGCACCATCCGCTGCACCACCACCGCCATCGCCGCCGCGTCCACGCCGAAGCCGCGCTCGTGGCGGTAGCGCACGGCGCGGTCTTCCCACAGGCTGGCCCAGCAGCGCCGCACCGCGTTCAGCACGCCATCCACCCCCGCCACGTTCAGATACGTGTCGTGCTGCCCTGCGAAGGCGGCCCCCGCCAGGTCCTCCAGCGTGGCCGACGAACGGACGGAGACGCGGCCCTCCGCCAGCAGCGTCGGGAGCCGCGCCCGCAGCGCCGCCTCCAGCTCCGCCGGCAGCGGCGCGGCGACGAGGAGGCGGCGGATCTCGGCGCAGCGCGCGTGCAGCTCCGTCGCGTCCTGGGGCCGCAGCGCCGCGACCATCGCGTCGATCCCCGGCACGGCCGCCAGGAACGCGCGATACGCCGCGGCGGGCACGATCACCCCCGGCGGCACGGCGAAGCCGCCCTGCGTGAGCCGGGCGAGGCTCGCGCCCTTGCCGCCGCTGACGGCGGCCTCGGCCCCGGCGGGGTCGGTGAACTCCAGGATCATCACGGATGGTTCGAGTCGATGCGCGGGGTCGCCACCGTGCGGATCAGAAGGTGTAGGTACAGGTGCGGGGCTCCGACGATCTCGGCTGGCCCAGGAACATCCCCTCCAGCACCAGGTGCCCGTCCACCACGCGCGCGGTGCCCTCCAGGTCCAGGCCGTCTGGCACCTTGTTGCCGCGCTCGATCTGCATGCTGAGCGCACCCGTCGCATGGTCGTAGGTGTAGCGGCCCCAGTAGTCGCTGTAGGTCTCGAACGGCATGAACGTCACCGTAAACTGGCCGTTGCGCCGGAACACCAGTTCGCGCACGGGGTCCAGCCCGCCCGCGTCGGGGGTGCAGCGGGCGGGCGCGCTTTCGCCGCGCGTGCCAACGAGCGGGTTGGGGCGCGGGTCCACCACGTACACGACCTGCCGCGTGGTGTCGCGGCCGACCACGGCGTGCACCAGGAACTGCGTGCCGGGCGCGGCATCCGCACGAATCGCGAGCTGGCCGCGCTTGTCGATGCTGGCCGGCGCGCCCGCATCCACCCGCCACCGCGCGTTGCATCCGCGCGGCAGCGGCTCGGGCGGCGAGTAGGGCCAGTTGCTGCTCAGCCCCGCGTTCAGTGCCTGCGTCTGGCCCGGCGCCAGCTCCACCGCCCCGGTGCCGATCACCAGGCGCGTGCCCGGGGGGCGCAGCCCCGCCACCGCACGGCAGGCGCGCTGGGCGCTCGCGGGAAGCGCGGCCGTGAAAACCAGCGCGGCGGCCGCAAGAAAGATCGAAGTGCGACGAATCATCCGGTTGCGTGCGGATTAGGGTTGATCAGGGCGATGGCCAGCGGCCGGTCCGGCACGACGCTTCATCGCTGTCGCTGGAAGACGTAGGTGCAGGTGCGGCCGGCGCGCTCCTGCCGAGGGTCGCCCAGCCAGAACCCCTCCAGCCGCAGCGTGTCGCCTTCCACGCGTGCTTTCCCCTCCAGCCCGCCTTCGGTCGCGACTCGGTGGCCGCTCTCCACGCGCAGCCGCAGCGTGCCGGTGGCGTCATCCACCCGGTAGCGCCCCGAGTAGTCGCGGCGCGACTCGAAGAGCACCGCCGTCAGGTGGAACGCGCTGTCGCGGCGCACGATCAGCTCGCGGATGCGCTCGGGCCGCGGCAGCCCCTCGCCGCCCGTGCAGGTGGTCGCCGACGAATCGGGCTGCGTCCAGTACCCGGCCAGCGGGTTGGGGCGGGGATCCACCACATGCACCGTCTGCCGTGCGGTGCGGCGGCCGGCGCGCACCTTCACCACGAACTGCGAGCCGGGACGCGCGTTCGGCGACGCATACAACCTGCCGCGCGCGACGCGTCCCGCGCCTTTGGGCTCCACCGCCCAGCGCACCGGGCAGCGGCTGGGCACTACGTCAGCCGGTCGATAGGGCACCCACCAGTGCGCGTTCACCTCCCTGCTCTCGCCGGGCGCCAGCTCGATCGGGTCGCGCGTAATGGACAGATCCACGCTCTCGGGCGCGGTGCACCACTGCGCGGCTGCGGGGCGAGAGAAGGCCGCCACGGCGAGCAGCGCGGTGATGATCGGGAGAAGGGTCGTGCGTCGGATCATTCAGCCACTTCGGTGGAGGGGGCAGCGGAATACTCGCCCGTGAACGGGATCCAGCGGTACTGCACGTCGTCGGCTTCGATCAGCCACGATCCGCCTTCCCGGTACGTCCACCACTCGATCTCGTGCAGCAGGTGTCCGTCGTCGGTCACGCGGAACTCGTCGTAGCGCCAGTCACCGTGCCCACCTTCCGCGTGGGCCATCCCCAGCCGGTAGGCGTAGACCCGGGGATACACCAGCTCGATCCAGCCATCGTGGTACGGGCCCAGCAGCCGGATGCGGATCGAGACGGTGCGGAACTGCTTCCGGTCACCTTCCGCGGGCTCGGCGATCTCCACCGCCTCCAACCACGCATCGTGCGGCCCGCGGGGGTCGCTGAAGCCGAAGTACCAGCCCGACGTCGCCAGCTGGTACGCGCCGGGCGGGAAGCGCTCGCGGTTGACATCGAGGTACTCCATGTACCGCGGGAATGGGTCGATGTACGGCCCATTGCCGGGCTGGTCGCGCTGCGCGGAAAGGATGTACACCGTCGTCTACGGATGGGTGGCGGTGGATGCCTGGCCCGCCCCCCACTCCGCAGCCAGCCGCCGCAGGTCGGCCACGATGGAGCGCGCTTCGTCCACCAGCTTGCGGCGGTGCGACGGTCGCCGGGCGAACAGGAGAAAGGTGCGCGCCCGCCGCCATGCGCTTCCCGCCCGGTCGCGGTACAGCAGCGCCGCCGCCCCGGTGTACGGCAGCAGCGCGGCGTACGCCACCGCCCACCCCGGCCCGGCCAGCAGCGCCACGGCTGCGGTCTGCACCATCCAGAACAGGAGGAAGATGGGGATGCCCATGAAGACGGAGTTCGAGGCGAAGTGGTCGCGGTCCTTCGACGTCTTCCGCACCACCGCCTTCGTCACGGCGTAGGCCGGGAGCGAGTTGATCCACCCCCAGGCGAACAGCGGCGCGCCGACGACCAGGAGCTCCACCTCGCGGAAGACGAAGAACGCCGCGCGCGGCGCCTCCATCGGCAGGAACAGCTCGGCCGGCGTCACGCCCAGCTTCGCCACCTTGCGCGCGAAGCCGCGGACGCGTTCCTCCAGCGCCCGCAGCTCCGTCTGCCGGTCGCGCGCCAGCCACTCGCGGCCGGCCTGCAGGCGGTGGATCAGGCCCACCTGCGTGGCCCAGTCTTCCCCCGGCTCCTGGCCCAGCGGCGGCGGCGCCTCTCCGCCCGCGTGCAGCAGTTCCGCCGCCCGGCCGAAGATCTCCGTCTCGCGCTCCGCCTCGTAGTTCGCGGTCAGCGCGCGGATCCGCGTCTCGATCAGCGTGGTCAGCTCGCGCGAGCGGGCGGCGGGGTGCTCGCGCCGCCACGCGTGCACGTCCACCGCCGCGCCGAACACCAGCCCGGCGGACGAGCGGAAGCGCTCCTTGGCCTCGAAGTGCAGCCCCAGGGGCACCAGCGTCAGCGGCTCGCCGGCCGGGTGCGCGTCCACGTACGCCAGCGCGATGCGCGCCGCGCCGGTGCGGAACGGGCGCATCGCCGGGTCGCTGTGGCTGACCCCTTCGGGGAAGATGACGATGCACCCGCCGTCGGCCAGGCGGCGCGCGCAGGCATCGAGCGCCGCGTCGTTCTTGGCCGGGTCGGCGCCCTCGGCCACGTCTTGCGAGCGATGGAACTCGATCACGTGCAGCGCGCGGACCAGCGCGCCCAGCATCGGGTTGCGGCGCAGCGTGCTCTTGGCCGTGAGCGTCACCGGCCGCTCCAGCCGGGTCAGCACCAGCAGCGGGTCCACGAAGGCGTTGGTGTGGTTGGCCACGATCAGCACCGGCCCGCGGCGCGGCACGTTCGCCCGCCCCTGCACCCTTATGCGGCGGAAGAACGCGAACAGCGCCGCCCGCCACAGCGCCCGCATCACCCGGTAGATCATGCCGCCCCCGCCGCCGCCTGGGCGCGGACGCGCGCCGCCTCGCCGCGCCGCCGGATCGCCGCCTTCGCGACCGCGCTGGCGGTGAACGCCAGGATCACGGCGGCGACCAGGTCCACAGCGTAGTGGTAGCGCAGCACCAGCGTGGCCACGGCGATGGTGGCCACCAGCGGCAGGTAGATCAGCGCGCGCAGCGGGTTGCGGTGGAGCAGGTCGAACTGCGTGGCGAACAGCGACGCGCCCAGGTGCAGGCTGGGGAAGGCGCCGTGCGGCCCACCCACCTGCTCCACCGAGCGCAGGATGATCTGGTGGAACGCGCCCCCGTCGATCGGCACCGTGAAGTCGCCCGCCATGTGCACGATGGGGCCGCGCGCGGGAAGGAAGAGGTAGCCCAGGAAGCTGAGCGCGTAGAGCACCGCGAACCCGGTGACGAACTCGTCGCGCTCCGCCGGCGGGCGCCCCACCAGCGACAGGATGATGGAGAGGTACAGGTAGGGGATGAACATCGCGTAGCCGAAGCTGAGCAGCCGCGCCCAGCCGGTGGCCGCCAGCGGCTCCACCACCAGCACCGGCGCGCGCCCCAGCAGCAGCGCGCGGTCGGCCTGCTCCAGCCACGGGTCCGCAAGCCACGGGATGGCGGTGAACGCCACGTGCCCCAGCGTGGTGTAGAGCGTGAACATCACCACGATGATGGCGATTCCCCGCACCACCGCCCCCTCGCGACGCCCCAGCCACCACGCAACGCCCGCGAACGCGCACAGGAGAGCCGCGTGCGTCGCCAGAGAATCCGCGACAGGCGCGCCGAACGCCGTCGCGGCCGCAAGCGTGGCCGTGACGATGCCGAGGATCAGGAGCGTGGCCGTGTCGGCGGGGTGGAGCGCGCGGAGCAAGGGGTGCGGCGGGGTCGAGAAAGAGTCGCGGGGAGTCGCTGAGAAGGTAGCGACGCGCCGCCAATCCGGCGAGTCAGGAACGATGGAGGTTGCCCCGGCGGCTGTGGGCGGCCAGAGTTAAGCGTCTCCCCGTCAACTCCGGCCGAGTCCCCGCATGACCGACACTCTCGCGCCCGTCAGCGGCGCGCACGACGCGCCCCCCGACGCAGCACCCGTCGGCACCCTCGCGCCGGAGCGGCCCGCCGCGCCCGGGCGGCTGCAGGCGCTGGACGTGTTCCGCGGCATCACCATCGCGGGGATGCTGCTGGTGAACAATCCAGGGACGTGGAGCACCATCTACGACCCGCTGGAGCACGCGCCCTGGCACGGGTGGACGCCCACCGACACCATCTTCCCGTTCTTCCTGTTCATCGTGGGCGTGGCGATGACCTTCTCGTTTGCGGGGCAGCTCGCGAAGGGGCAGCCGCGCGGCAGGATCTTCGGCCGTGCGGTGAAGCGGGCGGCCATCCTGTTCCTCCTGGGCCTGCTGCTGGCGGCGTTCCCGTACTACAACCTCGACCTGGGCAACCTCCGCATCCCCGGCGTGCTGCAGCGGATCGCGGTGTGCTTCCTGTTCGCCAGCGCCATCTACCTGTTCGTCCCGCGGCGCGGCCAGCCGTGGGTGGCCGCCGCGCTGCTGCTGGGCTACTGGGCGGCGATGGCGCTGGTGCCCGTCCCCGGCTGCGGCGCCGGCGAGCTGGACGACAAGGGGTGCACGCTGGCGGCGTACGTCGACCGTGCGGTCCTGGGCACCAACCACCTGTGGGCATCTGCCAAGACGTGGGACCCCGAGGGCGTGCTGAGCACCCTGCCCGCGATCGCCACGGTGCTGCTGGGGATCTTCGCCGGCAGCTGGCTCCGCGGCGAGCGCACGCCGGCCGAGCGGGCGACGGGGCTGTTCTTCGCCGGCAACGTGCTGATGGTGGCGGGGCTGGTGTGGCACGCGGTGTTCCCCATCAACAAGAACCTGTGGACCAGCTCGTACGTGCTGTTCATGGGCGGGATGGGGATGGTGGGGCTGGCGATGTGCTACTGGCTGGTGGACGTGAAGGGGAACCGCTGGTGGACGCGGCCGTTCGTGGTGTTCGGCACCAACGCGATCGCGGCGTTCTTCCTCTCCGGCATCTTCGCGCGCCTGCTGAACATGGTGAAGGTGCCCGGCGGCCCCGCCGGCACGCAGCCGGTGAAGACGTGGATCTACCAGAACGGATTCGCGTCGTGGCTCAGCCCCATAAACGCCTCGCTGGCGTTCGCGGTCTGCTTCGTGGTGCTGTGGTGGGGGATCATGGAAGTGTTCTACCGGCGGAACGTCTTCATCAAGGTGTGATCACGGATACGAAAGCGAGGGGGAGGCGCCGGCGTGCGGCGCCTCCCCCTCGTGTCTCAGATCCGGCTCACTCAGCGGCTGATGCCCGGGCGTACCGTGCCCGCGGCGGGCCGCCGGATCGGCTCGGGGCGGCCGCGCACCAGCTCTTCCACCCCGCCCAGGAAGGTCGGGTCGCCCGCGCGGCTCTCGCCGAACAGCCCTTCGGGGTTCAGCCCGGCGCCCCGGGAGGGCTTGTACAGGTTCAGCCACAGGTCGAAGCGCTCGCCCAGCTCCAGCACCTTGTAGAAGAGCCTCCCCCGCGACCGCGTGGCCAGCAGGATGATCATGTCGATGCAGAACGCCACGACGCCGAGCTTGAACAGCACGATGTCTTTCAGGCCGTCCAGCAGCAGCTTCACGCTGAACAGCAGGAAATCGCGGATGAGCACACCCGGCGAATGCGCTTCCATCTGGGACATCGTCGTTTCCGTGGGATAGGTCGTGGGTCTCATGCGTCCGCCGTACGTGCGCGGAGCCCTTCTGGTTTCAATCGATCTGCGTTCCGCCTCCGCCGGGCCGCTCCGGCGGCGGGACTCGCGCGTCAGCCGGGCAGCTCGAAGGTGGTCTTCCCCTCTTCCACCTGCACCCCGGTGAGCACGGCCTCCACCCTCTCGCCCAGGTCCAGCCACTGCGCCTGGGGGCCGCGTCTGGCCTCGGCGCGCACCGGCGGGTCGTCGATCTGCAGTTCCACCTTGCCGTCGCGGATCCCCAGCACGGTGGCGTCGAAGCGCTCGCCCACGCGGCCGCGCAGCAGCCACGCCTCGGCCACGTCCACCACCGCGCGCTCGAGCCGCCCGCCGCGCGTCTCGGCCTCGTTCATCACCTGCGCCACCTTCGGCAGCACCGCGCGCTCCTCGGCCGTGGGCCGGCGCCCGGCTTCCAGGTCGGCCACCAGGTCCAGCACGTAGCGGTCGGCCAGGCGCCGCAGCGGCGCGGTGCAGTGCGCGTACAGCATCGCCAGCGCGTGGTGGCGCGGGTCCGGCGGCACCTCGCCGTCGAAGGCCACGTAGTCGGCGCCGCGGCTCAGGCGCTTGGCCTGCCACACCAGCGGCGCCACGTTCGGCTTGCCCAGGTCGAGCGAACGGATGAACTCGGCGTACGGGGTGGCCGGCGCCCACGCGAACCCCAGGGCGCGCGCCGCCCGGCGGAAGGTGCGGATCGCATCCTCCTCGGCCGGCGGAAGCACGCGCACGATGCCGACCTTCGCCTCGAGCATCCGCAGCGCGGCGGCGTGTCCGGTGAGCAGCGACACCTGCGCGTTCCAGTCTTCCGACGCGCTGGGCTGCTCGTATTCGAGGTGATAGCCCAGCCGGGCCGCCGTGGTCCGCTGCACGTGCTGGGTGAGGATGGGGAGCGACACGCCCCCCCGCTCGGCCTCGCGCTGACGCCGCTGCTCGCCGAACGCCTTCAGCGCCACGAGCGAATCCGCCCACGGCTCGCCGCCGAAGTGCTTGCCGCCGGACTCGACGTCTTCCAGCACCTGCTGGTAGGTGAGCTGCGCGCGGCTCCGCACCAGCGCCCGCTCCACCCGCAGCGACCCCGGCTCGGCGCGCGCGTCCAGCTCGAACGAGAAGACGATCGCCGGCTTCACCGAACCGGGAAGGAGGCTGGCCGGCCCTTCGCTGAGCGTGGGGGGATACAGCGGCTGCCGGCAGTCGGGCGCGTAGAAGGTCACCCCCCGCAGCCACGCCTCGGCCTCGATCGGCCCGCCGCGGTCCACCCAGAAGCCCACGTCGGCGATGGCGTACCACACGCGGAACCCGTCGCCCGAGTGCTCGATCCGCAGCGCCTGGTCCAGGTCGCGGCTCCCCGGCGGGTCCACGGTCACGAACGGGATCTCCGTCAGGTCCACCCGCCCCGGCGCGGCCGCGGGGTCACGCCGGGCGGCCTCGTCCGCCGCCCGCAGCACCTCGTCGGGAAAGGCGGTGCGCACCTCCAGCGCCTTGCGCTTGCGGTCGAACGCCGCCTCGATCAGGGCGACGTCGGGGTTGCTGGGGCGTGCGGCCATGGCGGGTACGGGCGGGGTCGGGTTCCGGAGCGGACAGGGGGCACCACAACCTGCCCCCGCGCCGCTCCGCTCGCCAGCCCACCCCCCCCTTGAGCATGGGAACCAATTGATCTACGCCGACATGGATCCGACGACGCCAGAACACGCGCACGCTGTGCACTTGTCCCGCAGATCTGCCGCACCAGAGTGGTGCAGGTGGATAAACGTGGCGGGAATTAATCGTAAAGAGTCGGCAAATGTCGGACGCAGGGGGGCCGCGATGGGATAGTTTCCGCCGCAGCGCGGAACTCCTGCGCCCCTAACTTCCCAAAGCACCGACCTGGAACGTACCCGATGAAGCTGCGCTACCTTGTGCTCGTGACCCTCGTTGCCGCCACCCTCGCGGCCTGCGGCCAGAGCCCCACCGCCCCCTCCGCCACGCGCTCAACGGGGCAGGTCATGCTCGACGAAAGCGAAGTGGTGGTGCCGTCCGGTACTGGTTCAGCCGGCAGCGGCCACTGAGGCCCTAAGCCCCTGTGAGCTCCACCGCCGGCTGAACTGCCAAGGCTCGCACGAAAGCGTCCGCCAGAGTCGGAGCGGAGGATTCACGGGCCGGGCGGAGGTTCCTGGCCACAGTGACGGAGCGGGTTGCCGCTTCCAGGGCGGCTTCCGCTTCGAACAGCACAGCTCCCTCGGAGCGCTTGCGCGCAATCGACACCGCTTCGGCCGCGTAGCCGGCGGCGGCGCGCGCTTCGCCCATGCTCAGGGCGGCGAGAGAGATGCCGAGCAGCGTTCTGGCGGCGGTGTCCTCGGGAACCGCCGGGTCGCTCAGCAGCTCGTCGATCCGCTCGGCAGCCCGTTCGTAGGCTGCGCGGTCGCCCATCCCGGCGGCGATACGCGCCTTTACAGCTGCGAGCAGGGGTGCCAGGCCAACCTGCTCGATCACCGGCTCAACGGCTTCGGCAACCACGAGCGCGCCGCGGTAGTACCCCCGCAGCGTCCAGTGGAACGCGACGTCATAGGCCAGCCGGTACACGGCGGGTCCGGGCGGGTATGCGGCGAGGGCCCGGGCAGCCAGCACGTCGGCCTCCAGCCCCGCCTCGAGATCGATCTCGATGGTGAACAGGTTGTGGTACGCCGCGCCGACGAGATCTTCCACGTGGTGGCGCGTGGCGGCGTTGAGACAGCGCAGCTGCGCTCGTTTCGCGGCCGGGTAGTTGCCGCGCTGCTTGTGCAGGTTGCCGATGCCGGCCAGGGCCGACGCGTACGAGCGCCAGTCCTGGCTGTCGCGCCCCTGCACGGCCGCGCGCGTGTACCAGCTCTCGGCGCGGTCGTAGTCCGCCAGGAGGCGGGCAAGGCGGCCGACCGAGAACGCCAGCGACGCCGAGTCGGGCGCGGCCAGCGCGGCGGCCTGCGTGAACTCGAGCGCGGTGCGCAGCGCACCGCGCTGCTCGGCCCACAGCGCGATCCGCCGGCAGGCGTTCACCACGCGCAGCAGGTCGGCCACGCCGGGGCGCGCCAGCAGGTCGGCCACCACCAGGAGCGGGGCGCGCAGCTCGGGCTCGGCGTTCACCGCCGCCAGCAGCTGCATGCGGCCGCAGCCGGCCTGATCGGCGAACAGCTCGCCGCGGCTGGCGGCGGGCGTCTCGGCCCACAGCAGCACGTTGCGCGCGGAACGCCACAGCACCAGCCCCAGGTCGCTGGCGATCTCGTCGAGGATCGAGATCGCTTCGACGCGCTCGCTCCCGCGTGTAAGGGCGGGAGGCACGCGCTGACGCCGGCTGGACCGCGACGGGGTGGGGCGCCTACGTGACTGGGTGCGCATTTCAGGAGTTCAAGGAGGGTCGGCCGCCGGCCGCCGGGTTGTGCCCCGGATAGCGTACGGCCGAAAGTAACCGGGCGCAAGCGAAAAAGTTCCGGGAGATGTGCGTGGGTCCCCGGATCGGCACATCATGGATCAATCTGGTACAAAACGTCCGCTACCGGAACCCCCCACCGTCAACACTTCC
>DASWMA010000577.1:0-1885 GCA_036399995.1 Longimicrobium sp.
TTGGGGCGCGCTCCCCTTGCGATCGCTTGATGGTGCAGGGTGCGAGAACGTGCAAGGGGGCGCCCCATCCGGAGCGCCCCCTTGCTTCATCCCGACCCGATCGTGCCGTGCCTCAGCAGTTGAAGTCCCATGAGACCGGCTGCGGGTTGCAATACGGCGGCGCGGGGCACGAATAGCAGGAGTCCTGCAGGCCCGTGTGACACTGGTCGCCGCTCTGGTACGTGTACGTGTGGGCGCGCACGGTCCCGCCGCGGCCCTCCGAACCCGCTTCGAAGGAGTGCACCTCGACCTGTTCGAGGTTGAGCTTGAGCTTCTTCATGAGACCTCCTTCGGGCGGGGAGAGATGAGCCGCGACATTGCGGTGCTTATCTAATTCTACACCCATCCGCCTCTCCCGACAATACCGGCCGAAAGTGACATTGTGTGGCCGGAGCCCCGCTCGCCCGGGGTCCGGCGTGCCCGCCTCAGCTCGCCGGCGGGGGGGGCGGCGGGCGGTGCTCGCCCTCCACGCGGCTCGACAGCATCCCCTGCCAGTCGGGGCGCTGCGGCTGCACCACCGGAAGCCCGCCGGTGCCGGCGCCCAGCGGCACCTTGATGCACGCCACGAAGTGCCCGCCCCCCTTGTCGGCCAGCGGCGGCACGATCTCGGCGCAGTCCTGGTCCTTCAGCGGGTGCTGGCAGCGCGGGTGGAAGGGGCAGCCGCTGGGCGGGTTGGCCGGCGAGGGCACGTCGCCCTCCAGCGTGATGCGCGTGCGCTTGGCCCGCGGGTCGGGGATCGGCACCGCCGAGAGGAGCGCCTGCGTGTACGGCATCAGCGGGTTGCGGTACAGCTCGTCGCTGGCCGACAGCTCCACGATCCGCCCCAGGTACATCACCGCCACGCGGTCGGAGATGTGCTCCACCACGCTCAGGTCGTGCGCGATGAACAGGTAGGAGAGCCCGAACTGCTTCTGCAGGTCCTGCAGCAGGTTGATCACCTGCGCCTGCACGCTCACGTCCAGCGCCGACACCGGCTCGTCGCACACGATCAGCTCGGGCTCCACCGCCAGCGCCCGCGCGATCCCCAGCCGCTGCCGCTGCCCGCCGCTGAACTCGTGCGGGTAGCGCACCGCGTGCTCGGGGCGCAGCCCCACCACGCTCAGCAGCTCGGCCACGCGGTCCTGCGCCTTCTGCCCCTTCGCCAGGTCGTGAATGGCCAGCACCTCGCGGATCATGTCGCCCACCGTCATCCGCGGGTTCAGCGAGCTGTACGGGTCCTGGAAGACGATCTGCGCCTTGCGCCGCAGCCGCCGCAGCTCGCCCTTGTCCATCTCGTAGATGTTGCGCCCCGCGAAGCGGGCCTCGCCGGCGGTGGGCTCGATCAGCTTGAGGATCGCGCGGCCGGTGGTGCTCTTCCCGCACCCCGACTCGCCCACCATCCCCAGCGTCTCGCCCTTGCTCAGGAAGAAGCTGACCCCGTCCACCGCCTTCACGTCGCCCACGTGGCGGTTGAAGAGGCCCTTGCGGATCGGGAAGTACTTCTTGATCCCGCGCACCACCAGCAGCGCGTCCGCCGGCGGCTCCATGTCGTCGGGGGTCTGGCCGCGCAGGTCGCTGTCGCCCTTGGCCGGCGGCAGGTCGCGCCGCTCCGGCCGCTCGGGGACGCGGTCGATCCCATGGCCTTCGCGGGTGCGCGCCTCGGCCGTGGGCGGGTGCATCGTCGCCTCGCCGATCAGCCCCTCGGCCGGGGGGCGCCCCACCGGCGACTCGGCGCCGGGGCCGCCCACGTGCCCGTCGCCCGCGCCCCGGCCCCCGGCGGGGGTGCGTCCGTCGGGCGTGCTCACGAGGCCACCTCCCCGCCCTCGGGCGACCCGGCGGTGGGCGTGCCGGCGCCGGTGCCCGTCAC
>DASWMA010000578.1:0-7957 GCA_036399995.1 Longimicrobium sp.
TAGGCCTGCACGGCGGCCGGGGTCCCGACCTGCGCCGTGCCCCCGCTGACCGGGCAGTTCACCGGGGTGAACGAGCCGGTGGGTGCGGCCTGGAAGGTCCCCACGTCGCCGTTGATGCTGCCGCTGGTGCAGGCGACGGCCGTCTGGGCCAGCACCCGGAAGCTGGACACGGGCGCGGGGGGCGGCGGAACCACCGGCGGCGCGGTCACGATCACCGTGGCCCGCCCGAAGATGGCTCCCTGGGTGGCCCGCACGGTGTTGGTGAAGGTACCCGTGACGTTGCCCGCCGTGAACACCACCGTCTGCCCCGTGCTCCCCGCGGGTACGGTGCCGCCGCCGTTGGTGACCGACCAGGTGGGGTTGATGGGGACGACCACCCCGTTGGCGTCGCGGCCCACCGCCGTGAACGTCTGCTGGTCACCCGTCTCCAGCGTCCGCGGGTTGGGGGTCACCGTGATGGTCGCCAGCGGCGCGGGGGCCGCGGCGGTCACCACCACCGTCGCCGTGCCGAAGATGGAGCCCTCGGTGGCGCGGACGCTGTTGGCGAAGGTCCCCGCCGTGTTCCCCGCCGTGAACATCCCCGAGACGGCGTTGATGGTGCCCGGCGGGTTGGTGGTGGACCAGGTGGGGGTGATGGGGATCACGTTCCCCGCACCGTCCCTCCCCACCGCCGTGAACTGCTGCTGGGCGCCCACCGCCAGCGTCTCCGGGTTGGGCGTGACCGTGATGGTGGCCAGCGCCCCGGCGACCACGTTGACCGTGGCCGTGCCGAAGATCGCGCCCGAGGTGGCCCGCACGCTGTTGGCGTAGCCGCCGACCGTGTTCCCCGCGGTGAACAGCCCCGTGGAGGCGTTGATCGTGCCCGGCGGGTCGGTGGTGGACCAGACGGGGGTGATGGCGACCACGTTGCCGCCGGCGTCGCGCCCCACGGCCGTGAACTGCTGCTGCGCCCCGATGCCCAGCGTGACCGGGTTGGGCGTGACGGTGATGGTCGCCAGCGCGCCGGCGGTCACGTTGACCGTGGCCGTGCCGAAGATCGTGCCCGAGGTCGCGCGGACGCTGTTGGCGAAGGTGCCGACCGTGGTCCCCGCGGTGAAGAGCCCCGTGGCGGCGTTGATCGTCCCCGGCGGGTTGGTGGTGGACCAGACGGGGGTGATGGCGACCACGTTGCCGGCGGCGTCGCGGCCCACGGCCGTGAACTGCTGCTGCGCGCCCACGGCCAGCGTGGCCGGGTTGGGCGTGACGGTGATGGTCGCCAGCGGGCCAGCCGTCACGGTGACGGTCGCGACGGCCGTCCTGCCGCCGCAGGCCACGGTGACGGTGCTGGTTCCCGGCGTGCTGCCCGCCGTGAAGCGCCCCTCGTCATCGACCGTGCCGCCGCCGGTGACGGTCCAGACCTCGCCCTTGATCCGCGTCTCCGACGTGCCGGCGCGCGTGCCGGCGGCGGCGAACTGAACCGTGCCGTTCACCGCGACTGTCGCCGTCACCGGCGATATGGTAAGCGTTTCGAGCTGCTCCGGGCCCGACGCGTCGCCGCACGCCGCCGAGAGCAGGGCGAACGCGAGCGCCGCGGCGGCGCCGGCGATCCGTCCGCGCCGAAGCCGCGGCCCTGCAACGCGGCGCTTCAAAAAGCTTTTCATCGAATCTCCCGACCTGACCGAGGTGAGCGCGACGGCGCGCGGACCGCGCGCATCGTTCGCAAAGATCCTCAGGGGGCGCCCGGGGGCGCCCCCACCCGTCCCGCAAGCCTGCCCGCGGCTACCCGCCGCGGACCGCGCCCGCCTTCACCTCGGTCTGGTACGGCTGGAACTCGCACCCGGGCCGCACCGGCACGTAGACCACGTCCGGCCGCGCCGCCCCGGCGTCGGCGAACAGGGGGATCCCCTGGTACTCGCCCGCACCGACCACGTCGTTCACGCCCAGCACGCGCGGCATCCCGAACTTCACGAAGCGGCGGCCCCTCACGGTGATCGGCTCGTTGTGGACGTACCACGCCGCGTCCGAGGCGTACGGCGCGGCGCTCGGCGCGTGGGCCAGCCGGAACGGCCGTCCGTCCACCGTGGTGTCGCGCGCCGCGGGGTCGTACTGCGCCTGCACGATGGCCGCCGTGCCGTTCTGCACCACGCACACGCCGATCGCCATCATCGCCTGGGCCGCGGGAGGCGGCGGCGGCACGACCTGCGGCGCGATCTGCGTCAGGGGGGGCGGCGGGGGCGGATCGACCGGGGCCGCGCGGGCACCGCCGAGCAGCAGGCTCAGGCCGGCGCGCGCGTGCAGGTTCAGGTTCGCCTCCGGCTCGTGGCCCGGCATGTAATCGGCGACGCCGTCCACGCGGGCCGCCAGCCAGCGCGCCAGGCCCATGCGAAAGCCCACCAGGCCGCTGGCGCCATAGCTGGTGGCGGCGCTGTCCGCGCCGTCACCGTTGCCGCCCGCGAACGCGTAGTGGGTGCGCACCCCGCCGGCGCCGATGATGAGCTGGCTCGCGCCGCCCATCAGCGCCAGCGGCAGGTTGTAGTTCAGCCGCAGCCCCTGCCCCGAGGCGCGGACCTGCGTGGCACGCTCGCCCGTGCAGCAGAACGATTCGTCCAGGTCACGGTCCTGCGGCGAGTACCATCCGTCGCCTTCCAGCGCCAGGCGCGGCGTGAGGAAGAAGCCCAGGCGCCCGCCGAAGCCGAATCCGTCCTCCGGGACCACGTTGGGGCGGCCGGCGTTCTCGTCGAACATCGTCCACTGGCCGAACCCGCCGATCTCGATGGTTCCCGCCGTGGGCCCCCCCGGCGCCTGCGCCGCCGCCGGCGCGCCGAAGCACAATGCCGCGACCAGCGCGGCCAGGGTGCTCCCCGTCAAACCGCTGCTCTTCATGACCGGTCCTCTTCGATGGTGGAATTCCATTCCAGCGCGCCCATTGTCACTGCCGGGGACCGCGCACGCGGCCGCGCACCGCATCCCGTTCTCCCCGCTCCGTCCGCCGCGATGCCGGCGCGGCGCCCGCCAGCACGCCGCGGAGTGCCCGAAATTGTTGTGGGGCAATCAATTGACCATTTGGTTAATAATAGGATACTACTTATTTACCATTTGGTCAAGAGCGGTGATGCGGGTGGCTTCCGCCATTCCTTCGTGGCGACCGACCGATTCCATCGCGCGAAGACACACGGAAACGCGGAGGGGCCCGGAAGGAGCGAGCGCTTGCTCGTCCCGTGGGCACCTCCGCGTCGGACGCGGTGAGGCCAGCTTCTTTCAGTCGTGGAGATACGGGGTTGCCGTTCCCGGCCTCTCCGTCCGTGCACGGGGGGCGGCCGCTTCGTCCGGCGAGGTCCACTCCGCGCGCAGGCCTGCCGTGGCAACGCCGGCACCGGGACGGATGGGCGGGATCGCCGTTCCATCGGCGTGGAAACGATGAGGCCGGGGCTCCCGCATGGAAGCCCCGGCCTCGTTCACCTCGAGAGATCGCCGCAGCGGGCGATCACTCCACCGTCGCGCCGGCGGTTAGCGGTGCGCGATCGGGTCCGGGTTGCCGTCGGGGTCGCAGGTGGCCGAGCCGTCGCCGCGGATGCCGCCCAGCAGCAGGATCCCCGACACGTGCGGCGCCGACATCGAGGTGCCGCTCATGCTGGTGGTGCCGCCGCCCTTGCGGGTGGAGACCACGCTCACGCCCGGCGCCGCGTAGTCGACCGGCGTCCCCCAGTTCGACCAGCTGGCCAGGCAGCCCTTGCTGTCGATGGCGCTGATGGTGTACACGTTGGCCGCGTTCAGCCGCGCCGGCGTGTAGTTGATCGTGTTGGCGCCGCTGTTGCCGGCGGAGAGCACGAACTTGATCCCGCGGCCGGCCGCGTCGCGGATGGCGTTCTCGAGCGTGGTGTTGGAGCCGCTGCCGCCCAGGCTCATGTTGGCCACGTCGCCGTTCGCCCCGTTGGCCGCCACGTAGTTCACGCCGTTCACGATCCCTTCCCAGCTGCCGCTGCCGCTGTTGCCCAGCACGCGCACCGCGCAGACGTAGGCGTTGGCGGCCACGCCCACCACGTCGATGGTGTTGTTCTTCGCGGCGATGGTGCCGGCCACGTGCGTGCCGTGCCCGTTGCCGTCATCCGCGCTGGTGCCCGTGAAGTAGGCGTGGCAGTTGCGGCTGGTGTTCAGGTCGGGGTGGTCCAGGTCGATCCCGGTGTCCAGGATCCACGCGGTCTTCCCGGTGCCGTCGCCGGCGCCGCCGATGCGCGTGATCCCCCACGGCGTGCTCTGCCCGCTGGTGCCGCCGCCGCCGGGACGCGCCTGCACCTGCACCGGGAAGTCCAGCGACACCGGCCCGTCCTTCTCCACCAGCTTCACCCGCGGGTCGCTGCGCACCAGGTCGACCTTCGCCTCGGGGATGGCGGCCGAGAAGCCGCGCGCCGCGTGCTCGCGCACGAACCGCAGCCCGAAGCCGTTGGCGCGCGCGATGGCGCTGGCCGAGCCGCGCACGTCGGTCACGCCGTCGTTGAAGGTGACCAGGTAGATCGGCGCGTTCTCCGAGCGCGCGGCCGCGGGGGCGTCGGCGCGGCGGGCGTCGGTGGGGCTGGCGCCGTCGCAGGCGGCCAGCGCGGCGGCGGACAGCAGTGCGGCAACGGGAAGGGCTCGGCGCATGGGGTCTCTCCTCCGGTACGGGAAGGACGCACGGCGGCACGCAGGGGGCCGGCCGGATCGGGCCGGATGAAGTGCGTGCGCGTCGTCTGGGTGGCGTCCCGTAAGGCACGACCGATGCCCCGCGTCCATACTTTCCACAAAGCGCGGACCGGCATGGAGTTAGGTCCGTTCGTCCCCATCCGTCGACACCGGGTCCGGCGCACCGGAACGGTGCACGGCGACCAGATTGTTGCGCCCGCCCCGGGGCGGACGCGGAAACTTTCGCCGCTTCCGCAGCGTCCAAGGGGTGCGTACATTCGTCGCCCCGGCCCGACTCCTCCGTTCCACCGCACCGCTCCACCCGCGCTACGCCCGCGTGACCGATCCCGCCGCGAACCCCGCCGACACCAGCGAAGCCGCCGTCGCCACCGCTTCGGCCGGCGGGCGCGAGCGCACGGGGGTGTGGCGCTGGGTGTCGCCGTTCATCGCGCTGGCGCTGTTCGTGGCCGGGATCGCGGTGATCCAGGCCGACCTGCGCAAGGTGAGCTACGCCACCGTCCGCGAAACACTGGGCGGCCTTCCCTCCACCGCCCTGCTCTGGGCAGTGCTCGCCACCGCGGGGAACTACGCGGTGCTCTGCATGTTCGACCTGCTGGCCTTCCGCTACATCGGTCGGGCGCAGCGGTGGTGGAAGGTGGCGGTGGCCTCGTTCACCGGCTACGCCATCAGCAACAGCGTGGGGTGGGCGATGATCAGCGGCACCAGCGTGCGCTACCGCTTCTACTCGCGCTGGGGGCTCACGGCGGGCGAGATCTCGCGGATCATCATCTTCTACAACGGCACCTTCTGGCTGGGGCTGCTGGTGCTGGGTGGCTTGGCGCTCGCCTTCCATCCCCACCCCGACCTGGTGTCGCTGGCCGGCGCCACCGCCGTGCACCTGGCCGGCGCGCTGATGCTGGTGGCCGCGGTGGCCTACTTCCTCGCGTCCGTGTTCGTCCGCCGGCCGGTGGGGATCGGCCGCTTCCGCATCCCCGTGCCCCCGCCCCGGACGGCCGCGCTGCAGTTCGTGCTAAGCACGGTGGACTGGGCGCTGGCCGCGGCGGTGCTGTACGTGCTGATCCCGCACACGGGGCTCGACTTCTGGGAGGTGCTGTCGGCCTTCATCGTGGCGCAGCTGCTGGGGCTGATCAGCCACGTCCCCGGCGGGGTGGGGGTGTTCGAGGGGGCGATGGCGTACCTGCTGCGCGGCTACGGCGCCCCCGCCGAGCTGGTCGCCACGCTGCTCCTGTACCGGATGATCTACTACGTGGCGCCACTGGCCGCCGCGCTGGGGGTGCTGGTGGTGGACGAGGTGCGGCTGCGGCGGCATCACCTGGCGCGCTGGGGAAGCGCGTTCGGCGCGCTGACCGGCCAGGTCACGCCCAAGCTGCTGGCGGTGTTCACCTTCCTCGCCGGCGTGGTCCTCCTCGTTTCCGGCGCCACGCCGGCCGAGCGCGAGCGCATCGGCTGGCTGGGCGAAACGATCCCGCTCACGCTGATCGAGGCGTCGCACTTCCTGGCCTCGGTGCTGGGCGTGGGGCTGCTGATCGCGTCGAACGGGGTGTTCCGGCGGCTGCGGCTGGCGTGGTACGTGGCGGCGGCCACGCTGGCGATGGCGATCGGCGCGTCGCTGGTGAAGGGCGGCGACTACGAGGAAGCGTTCTTCCTGGCCGCGCTGCTGGCCGTGCTGGTCGTGAGCCGGCCGGAGTTCGACCGCCGCGCCGACTTCTGGGAGGCGCGCTTCTCCACCGGGTGGTTCGCGTCGGTGGTGGCGGTGGTGGGCGCGTCGATCTGGCTGGGGTTCTTCGCCTTCCGCCACGTGGAGTACAGCAGCGAGCTGTGGTGGCGCTTCGCGCTGAACGCCGACGCGCCGCGCTTCCTCCGCGCGTCCGTTGGCGCCACGGTGGCGATCCTGGCGTTCGGGGTGATGCGGCTGATGCGCCCCGCCCCGCCCGAGATCGAGCCGCCCACCGCGCAGGACCTGGAGGATGCGACCGCCCTCCTCGCGAAGCAGCCGCACACGCAGCCGTTCACCGTCTACCTGCGCGACAAGAGCCTGCTGTTCACGCCCCAGCGCACGGCGTTCCTGATGTACGCGGTGCAGGGGCGAACCTGGGTGGCGCTGGGCGACCCCGTGGGCGATCCCGGCTGCACCATGCAGCTGATCCGCCAGTTCTTCGGGCGCTGCGACGACTTCGGCGGCACGCCGGTGTTCTACCAGGTGAGCAAGGACAAGCTGCACCAGTACGCCGACTTCGGCCTGACCTTCGCCAAGCTGGGCGAAGAGGCGTTCGTGCCGCTCGACGAGTTCTCGCTGGACGGCGCCGAGCGCAAGCCGTTCCGCCTGGTGCTGAACCGCTTCGCCCGCAGCGGCCTGGCCTTCCGCATCATCCCGCGAAGCGAGGTGCCGGGGGTGCTGGAGCGTGCGCGCGAGACCTCGAACGACTGGCTGGCACACAAGGCCGCGGCCGAGAAGGGCTTCTCGCTCGGCTTCTTCGACGACGAGTACGTGCTGCGCTTCCCCATGGCGGTGATCGAAGACGCGGACGGGCGGATCGAGGCGTTCGCGGTGATGTGGCCCGGCCACGACGGCACCGAGCTGTCGGTGGACCTGATGCGCTACCGGTCCACCGCGCCGAAGAACGTGATGGAGGTGCTGCTGCTGCAGCTGATGCTGTGGGGGAAGGAGAACGGCTACCGCCGCTTCAACCTGGGGATGGCGCCGCTGTCGGGGCTGGAGATGAGCGCCGTGGCGCCGGTGTGGACGCGGATGGGGAGCTGGCTCTTCGAGCGGGGCGGCGCGCTCTACAACTTCCAGGGGCTGAGGACCTACAAGGAGAAGTTCCACCCCCGCTGGGAGCCGCGCTACCTGGCCTACCCCGGCGGCCTGAACCTCCCGCGCATCATGGCCGACGTGTCTGCGCTGATCGCCGGCGGCTACCGGCGGATCTTCCGGCGGCGGTAGGTGCGTCCACCGGCGGCTGAAGCCGCAGCAACAACGACGAAAAGCCTCGCAAACTGCGCGAGGCTTCAACCGATCAAGGCCGCTGCTCCTTTCATCCCTCCGAGGATGAAAGGAGTCGCGCGAAGTGCCGGTGGGAGAATCAGGATCATGAGGGCAGCGAGATCCGGGTGAGAACGGCTGATCCTTCGAAGCGAGCGACCAGCGACGTCAGCCTCCGCGCACCATCATCGCGGCTGCACCATCGCCGGTAGTCCGCGAAGGCGGACTTCGTGTGGTTGTTGCCGCGGTTTCAACCGCCCGGTGCGATGCCGCCCCCGGTGCGATGCCGGCCCCTGGTGCGATGCCGGCCCCGGTGCG
>DASWMA010000579.1:0-6742 GCA_036399995.1 Longimicrobium sp.
GATCTATAGCCTGGTCGGCGCAAAAAGCCGGCGGTACCGCGTCCCGACGTTATAGATCTTCGCGCTGCGGCCGTCGGAGCACGCCTCTGGTACGGCCTGGTCGCGCTCAAGATTGACGTGACGGCGTCGATGCGCGAATGCACGGTCAATCGCTGCATCTGGTATCAGGTCCAGCGCCGGCGCAAACCGGCGTCCCGGGCAGCGGCTTCCCGGGAACATGTTCCCATCAGGGAACAGGCCACCCGCCAAACCGCCCTCTGCACTGGAATAGTGCAATCATGGGATGACGCGATCTGCGTGCGTCACACCGCCCTGCATCGCCGGCACACGTGTTTGTATCCCCTGTCGCAAGTCACTGCGGTCGAACGTTATAGACGGGTTCCGGGCGAAGTCTCGCGGGTGTCGCAGGCCGGTTCTTTTCCGTCGCCGATCGTACCTTTGCGCAATTCGTGGCGCGAACACTATAATACGCGGTTCATAACTCCACTCCCGGGAGACTCAGCGACTTGAGGGTTCTTCTCCTCGACGCCGACCGCGGTCTGGGTCGGACGCTCGAACCAGAGCTGAACGGCAGCGAGCTCCACAGCGCGCAGACCCTGACGGAGGGGCTGCGCCTGATCGCAACCGCCCAGTGGGACCTGATCCTGCTGGACGCCGACTTCTCGGGCGCCGGGATGGAGATCCTGGGGCGGCTGCACCAGGACGGCGGGCCGACGCCCGTGGTGCTGCTGGCCGAGAACCCCTCGATGGACCTGGCGATGGAGGCGATCCGCCAGGGCGCCCACGACGTCCTTCCCAAGCCCGTTCCGCGCGGCCGCGTCCGCGAGATCCTGCTGGGGATCGAAGAGGTGCGCCGGCTGCGCCCGCTTCCCGGCGACGTGGCCGACGACTCCACCATCGTGGGCGCCAGCCAGGGGATGATGGCCGTCTACAAGTCGGTCGCGCGCGCGGCCGCCAGCGACGCCACCGTCCTCGTCCTCGGCGAAAGCGGCACCGGCAAGGAGATGGTCGCCCGGGTGCTGCACTCGCGCTCGCGCCGCGCGCGCGGGCCGTTCGTGCCCATCAACTGCGCGGCGATCCCCGAGAACCTGCTGGAGAGCGAGCTGTTCGGCCACGAGAAGGGCGCCTTCACCGGCGCCATCGGCCGGCGCATCGGCCGCTTCGAGCGCGCCAGCAACGGCACGCTCTTCCTCGACGAGATCGGCGACATGTCGCTGGCGCTGCAGAGCAAGATCCTGCGCGCGCTGCAGGAGCGCGAGATCGAGCGGGTGGGCGGCAGCAGCGCGGTGCCGATCGACGTGCGCATCGTGGCGGCCACCAACCGCGACCTGCAGGGCGCCGTGGCCGAGGGCCGCTTCCGCGAAGACCTGTACTACCGCCTGGCGGTGGTGGCGCTCACCCTGCCGCCGCTGCGCGAGCGCGGCAGCGACATCGACCTGCTGGCCAGCCACTTCGTGGCCCACTACGCCCGCGAGCACGCCCGCCCGATCCGCGCCATCGCCGAGGAGGTGTTCGGCGTGTTGCGCATGCATCCCTGGCCCGGCAACGTGCGCCAGCTGCGCAACGCCATGGAGCGCGCGGTGGTGATGAGCGACGGCGAGATCCTGCTGCCGCACCACCTCCCCCCCGACATTCTGAGCCCGCCCGCCAGCCGCGCCGCCGCCGAAGAGCCCGGCGAGATGCCGCTGGTGACGCTGGAAGAGATGGAGAAGCGGATGATCCGGCGGGCGTTGCGCGAAACGCAGGACAACCTCACCATGGCGTCGGAGCGGCTGGGGATCCACCGCAACACCCTGCGCCGGAAGATCGCAGAGTACGGGATCGAGCACTGACCGGCCGTGCTACACGGCCGGTGCGAAGGGTCCGGAGTGAACGGGGAACCCGCGGAACCGGGTGCGTGGGCGCGCTGAAGTCCCGCTGCACATCACGAGCACGGCGTCAGGGCCGCGAAGCCGGGCCCGCGCCGGCGCATCGTCCGAGCACACGGATCCCTGCCGAACGGAAGCGGGATTCACCGCGCGAGGGGGCCCGCGCACTCACGCGCTCGCACCCGTGCGACAGCGTTCGAGCCACGCTTCGCCGGCGGCGCCAGGCGCACCATCCACGTGCACTCAGCACACTTCTGGTGCACTCCGGCGTAGCAGCGCCTGAGACCCCGCAGTTGTACAATCGCGTATAAGCCGTTAACTTGTCGGTACTTGCCGACTCCCTGGCGCGTGTGCGCCGCATGGTACGCCCCGTGCACTTCACGGAACGTCCCTGCCTGCTTTTCCACCCTCGGAGGTCTTCGATGAGCTCCACGTTTCGGCATGTGCTCGTTGTGGGTGCAGCATTCCTGGTTTCACTGACGGCGGGCTGCACCGAGGCGGGCACTCCGGTGGACGCGCGGCCGGTTCCCGCCGGCGCGAGCGCCGCGAAGGGAACCACCACACAGTCCACCAGCACCGAGTTCGCTTCAACCGCGAACATGGACATCATCGCGCGCTTCCGGGTGAAGCCGCAGATCACCATCGCGTGGGCCAAGGCGTGGATCGGGCCCGCGGGCGGCCGGGTCGACTTCCAGGGCTTCACCGTGATCGTGCCCGCCGGCGCCGTGGACAAGGTGACGATGTTCACCATCCGCCTGCCGGTGGACCCCAACGGCTCGGAGCGCGTGGTGGCCGAGTTCGGGCCGCACAACGTGGCCTTCAAGCAGCCGGTCACCATCGGCCTTCCCTTCCGCGGCACCAGCATCGAGGCCGACCCGGCCAACGCCAGCGTGGTGTGGTGGAACGACGGCGTGTGGGTGCCGATGGGCGGCGGCGTGTCGGCCGACGGCACGCAGGTGGTCACGCAGACCTCGCACTTCTCCGAGTACGGAACGACGAATGCCGTCAAGGGTGGCGGCCTGACGCTGTCCGGCGGCTGAGCAATCCCGAGCCGCGCGTCTGTACCCACACCCGAGCGTTTGCCGTGAACCGGCCAGAAGCGACAATCGAAGAACTCCTCGCTCTTGTCCCCGAGCTCGACGAGCTCGAGGTGCTGCGGCTGCGGCTGGTCGCCACCGCCGTACGCGACCCGGGCAAGCAGTGGGACAGTTCCAACGCCTACACCACCATCGACAAGCGCATCGTTTCGCCCGGAGCGGCGGAGCGCGCGGTTGCCGAGGCGGAGCAGGCGATGCACGAGCACGTGTCGCTTCTGCACCGGGGGCTCCTGCCGTTCTTCACGAGCTTCTTCGCCGATGACCGCGACGCCGCGGCGCGCCATCTGATCACGCTCGGAGAGGAGCTGGAGTCGACCGGCCGCGCCATGGCGGCCCGCCGATGTTACCGGGCGGCACTCACGGTGTCGCTTCCCCTCCCCGAGAAAAGCCCGCAGATCCTGGCCTTGCGCCGCATCGGGCGCGTGTCGCTGAACGTGGGCGATTTCCAGGAGGCGGCGGCCTACTACGAGCGCAGCGCCGAGCTGGCGCACGACTCGGGCGACCTGCACGCCGAGGTGGTGGCGCGCACCGGGCTGGGCAACGTGCTCACCTGGCAGGGCCAGTGGGGCAAGGCCGAGAAGTGCTACCACGACGCGCTGGCGCTGGCCGACGGAACGGACCCCGGCTCCCTCACCCTGGAACGCGGCCAGATCTACAACAACCTGGCGAACCTCACCACCCGCATGCAGCGGCTGGACGAGGCCGAAGGGTGGTTCGAGAGCGCCTTCCGCGTGTGGGAGCGCCTCACCTCGCCGGTCGACCTGGCCATCTGCAACCACAACCACGCCCACCTGCGCGAAGCCCAGGAGCGGTGGGAAGACGCCCAGCGCTCGTACGAGGACTCGCTGAAGCAGCCCGTCTCGTCCACCGTGCACGCGATCGTGGCCACCGACTACGCCGAGTGGTGGCTGCACGAGGGGTATCTCACCCAGGCGGAGGAGTGGGGGCAGGTGGCCGAGGAGCACGCCATCGCCTCGGGGTCGCCGTACACGCTCGGGCACATGTACCGCGGCCGCGGCAACCTGGCCCGGGCCAGCGGCGCGGTGGACGGGTTCACCTTCTACGAGAAGGCGCTCGAGATCGCGCGGAGCAAGGGCTATCCCCTGCTCGAGGCCGAGACGCTGCTCGACTACGCCTCGCTGCGGGCGCAGAACGGCGGGGGCGAAGAGGCGATCGCCTACCTCGAGCGCGCCAGCGAGCTGTTCCGCGAGCTGGGCGCGGTGAGCGAGCTCGCGCGCGCGCAGGCGACGCTGAACGAGCTCCGGATCGCGGAGCCCACCCCCGCGCCCGCACCCGACCTGGCGCTCGCGGGCGACGCTCCCCTGGCGGCCGCGGTCGACTGAGAATCGTACGAAGTTGCGCGTCCCCGTGACGCGCGCGAATGGCGGGGCCGTCACAACGGCCCCGCCATTTGCGTTCAGGTAGTGGGGGCGCGAAGATTGCTCCCCTCCGCCGGAACGATTCGCTCCGAATGCAGGGTACACGCGCGGACGGCGCGCCCGCTGACGCCGGGCTGCCCGTCCGTTCTGTCGCACCGCCCCAGGCCCCTTGCAGACCCGACCGCCGCCGCCCCGCCCCGCCCTGCTGGCCCTCGCGCTCGCCGCGTGCGCGCCGTGCGTCGCGCGCGCGCAGCAGCCCGCACCCGCCGACCCGGCCGCCCCGGCGCCTGCGCCGCCCGACACGGCGGCGTGCCCGCGCATCGGCAGCATCTTCGTGGACAACAACTCGGTGTTCGTGGCGGGCGACCCCGGGCAGGACCGGCGCCTCGCCGGCGCGGCGCGCCTGGCCAACCGCCTGCACGTGCGCACCCGCGAGTCGGTGATCCGGCGCGAGCTGCTGTTCCGCGAGGGCGACTGCTACCGCCCCTTCCTGCTGGAAGACTCGGAGCGCATCCTGCGCGCGACCGGGTACCTGGCCGACGCCGACGTGTTCTCGGTGCGACAGGCCAACGGCACCTACGACGTGATCGTGGAGACGCGCGACGAGTGGAGCACGCGCATCGAGGCGTCGGCGGGGTCGGGCGAGGTGTCGGGGGTGGAGCTGCGCGAAGACAACCTGCTGGGCCGCGGGATGCGGATCGCCGCGTTCATGCGGCAGCAGCAGGGCGAGCGCGTGTACGGCGGCCGCGTGGGCACCCCGCAGCTGTTCGGCACGCACCTCGACGCCGAGGTGTCGCTGGCGCGCACGCCAATCGGGGTGTCGGCGTCGGAGCGGATCACCCTTCCCTTCCGCGGCGAGATGGCGCGCTGGGCGTTCCGCGAGGCGGTGGTGCGCGACGAGCGCAACTTCCAGTACTTCGTGGCGCCGCTGGTGGCCGACAGCGGGCTGGAGCGGCGCCTGTTCCCGGTGGAGCGGACCAACTGGGACGTGGGGATGGTGCGGCGCTTCGGGCGGCGCGGGCACCTGTCGCTGCTGGGCCTTGCCGTGGCGGGCGAGCACTGGGCCTTCCCGCAGGACACGCTGGGCACCGCGCACGACGAGGACGGCCCGGCCGAGGACCTCCCAGGCGGCGGCGTGGTGCCGGGGCTGGCGCCGGTGTCGGCCACGCGGCTGGTGCTGCTGGCCGGGCAGCGGCGGGTGACCTTCGACCGGCGCCGCGGGCTCGACGCGGTGCACGCCGCCGAAGACGTGCAGCTGGGCGCCGAGATCGAGGCCGCGGTGGGGCGCACCATCGGCGCGTTCAGCACCGACGACGACCTGTCGCTGGACTTCGGGGTGAACGCGGCCACCGAGCTGCCGGGCGGGATGCTGGCGGGGATGCGCTTGTCGCTGGAGACCAAGCGCGACTACAAATCGCCGGTGGAGGGGCAGGACTGGCGCGACACGTTCGGCCAGCTCGACGTGTGGAGCTACTGGCACCCCAGCGACGAGGCGCGGCACACGGTGGTGTTCGCGGCGCGCGCCTCGGGCGGGTGGCACGCGGCGGTGCCCTTCCAGCTCACGCTGGGGCACCGCGCGGGGCTGCGCGGCTACCCGCGGCAGGTGTTCGCCGGCCAGCGCCGCGTGGTGGTGACGCTCGAGCACCGCGCGT
Organism: Longimicrobium sp.; assembly: GCA_036399995.1. Lineage (GTDB taxonomy): Bacteria > Gemmatimonadota > Gemmatimonadetes > Longimicrobiales > Longimicrobiaceae > Longimicrobium. The sequence continues at coordinate 5,997 of DASWMA010000579.1, forward strand.
TCCTGGCGTGGCCCTTCCCGCGGCTGTTCGACCTGGGGAGCGCGGTGTTCCTCGACGCGGGGAAGACGTGGGCCGGCGACGACCCGTTCGGCCGCAACTCCACGGTGCTGCTGGCGGGCGGCGCGGGGCTGCGCTTCGCCTTCCCCGAAGGGTCGCGCCGCACCTACCGGGTGGACGTCGCCTTTCCGCTGGCGCCGGAGTTCCGCCCCAGCGGCATCCAGATCTCCATCGGCACCGGCCAGGCGGTGGGCCGCACCGCCGCCGACCCCGACCCGCAGATCCAGCGCAGCTCGCGCCGCCCCGTGGGAGCGAGCCTGTTCGACTATCCGTAGAGCCGCCCGGGCGGTTGAAACCGCGGCAACGACTACACGAAGTCCGCCTTCGCGGACTACTGGCTTTGGTGTGGCCGAGAGGGCGGTGCACGATCACTGGCCTTGGAGCTGGATCGACCTGGCGAACTTGCGTGAGATTCCATGTGAAACGAGGCCGCCGTGGTGATAAGCTGAACCTGGAGGGAATCACTCAACCAGGAGGAGCTTATGAGTACCACGACGGCCTCGGAGAACGCGACCGCACGCAACGAGCAGTACTTGGCGATGAGCTTCGAGCTCGGCGCCTCGGAGTGGAAGATGGCGTTCAGCCCGGGACTGGGTCAACAACCGCGTCATCGGGTAGTCGCGGCGGGCGACCTGGAAGCGGTGATGAAGGAGATCGAGGCGGCGAAGGCGCGGTTCAAGCTCGCGGCC
>DASWMA010000580.1:0-7009 GCA_036399995.1 Longimicrobium sp.
CGGGCTCCATCCACCGCGTGTTCCCGCCCGCCAACGGCACCGGCCGCTACCACGAGTACCTGCCGATGCTGGTGGCCAACCAGCGCGCTCTGCCGTGGGAGCGCGACCTGGCGCTGGCCGGCACCCCCAGCCCGGTGGCCCAGTACCCGTGGATGGCGCTGCTGGTGTTCACCGAAGACGAGCTCCCTCCGCCCGGTGCGGCGCCACCCCCGGGGAGCCAGGCGAACCCCACCCGCACCGCCTCGCTCCCGCTGAGCCAGGTGGCGATGGGCCAGACCCCCGGCCCCCCCATGGGCACGCTGGGCCCCGACCTGAAGCTGGAAGACGACGAGCCGGCGAGCACCCTCTGCACCGTGATCGACGTGCCCGCGGCCACCTTCGTGAACCTGGTGCCCGCCCCGGAAGACCTGCGGCTGCTGGCCCACGTGCGGCAGGTGTCGCTTACCGGCAACCAGGAGCCGCAGGCGGGCGACGACCCCGGCTGGTACTCGGTGGTGGTGGCCAACCGTTTCGCCACGCCGCCGCCGCAGGGCGGGCCCGGGGTGCGCAACATCGCGCACCTGGTGTCGCTGGAGGGCTTCGAGACGTGCCTGCCGGCGAGCGGCCCCGCCGTTCCCGCGCAGTACCAGACGGTGCGGATGGTGTCGCTGTGGAGCTGGACCTTCACCTGCCTGGCCGACCCGGCGGTGAACTTCGAGACGCTGATGGTGAACCTGGTGTCGCCCGCCAGCGAGCAGGGCACCGACCTGCGGCTGCGGATGCCGCTCCCCGCCATCCAGCCCGCGGGGTCCGGCGCGGCGCTGCCGCGGCTGGCGCTGGGATGCGCGCCGCTCCCCTACGCCACCCGCAGCGGCGAGAACACCTTCGCCTGGTTCCGCGGCCCCTTCACCCCCGTCCTCACCGCGCCCTTCCTGGGCTCGGCGCAGGACGCGGCGCCCACCGGGCCGGTGCCGCTCACCTCGTCGCAGGCGATGGTCTACGACCCGGTGAGCGGCGTGTTCGACCAGAGCTACGCGGTGGCCTTCCAGACCGGGCGCTCGCTGGCGCTGGCCAGCGAGCCGTTCTCCACCGCGCTGATGCAGTGGCGCCGCGAGACCTTCGCCCTCCTCGACCTGCTGGCCGACCGCCTCCGCACGCCGCACCTGACGGCACGGATGTTCACGCAGCCCACCGGTGCGCCGGCGGCGGAAACCGGCGGCACGGCGCCCTCCGCCGGCGCGGCGGGGTGCCTGTCGGCGGTCCCCGCGTTGATCGCGGCCGTGGTGAAGGGTGCGACGGCGCCCGCCGCGCCGGCCGGCACGGCGGCGGACGCGGCACGGCCCGCCCCGCACGCGCCCTCCACCCCCGCGCCCGCAAACGGGCTCGCGGCGGTGGAGACGATGTCGGTGGACGAGCTGGAGGCGCTGCTGCACCCGCACGCGGTGAGGGCGGCGTTCACGCGGGTGCTGTCCACCGGGCTGGCCTCGCTGGCCCCCCGCGTGGGGACGGTGGGGCCGGACGCCCGGGCGGCTGCGCCGCGGCTGCTGGCCGCCGCGCCGGGGGCCACGCCCGGGACCACGCGAAGCTCGCAGCCGGCCGGCCGCACCCGCCGCACCCCGCCCACCCCCGGCGAGCTGCGCGCGCTGATGCAGGCGCCGCCGGTGCAGCAGCTGGTGCTGCGCCTTTCCGGGCTGGACGGCGCGGCGGCCGGCAACGGCGCCGCGCCTGCCCGGCTTTTCGCGGCGGACGCGAACGGCGGTACCGCCGGGAACGGCGCGCCGGCGGCCTCCGCGCCGCTCCCCGCCGTGGTGGTCACCTGGCTGGCGCAGACGGCGCTCCTCTACGGCGTGCCGTTCAACAACCTGGTGCCGAACGAGGCCATGCTCCCGGCCGAGTCGCTGCGCTACTTCTACGTGGACCCCAACTGGGTGACCGCGCTGATCGACGGCGCGCTGAGCGTGGGGGTGCAGACCAGCCGCGACACGCTGCTGCAGGGGATGGTGCGGGCGCCGCTGCACGCCACCGTGCAGGCCGCGCTGCCGGGGGTGCGGGCGAAGCTCACCGCCTACGCGGCCGCCGCGCCGGAGCCCGCCGCCCCCGTCGCCGGCTTCCTGCTGCGCTCGGCCCTGGTCTCCGGATGGCCGGGGATGGAGGTGAAGGCGTTCTCGGCCAGCGACCCGGACACGCCCATGACCCCGCTGCGGCTGGACCGGGTGTCGCCCAACGTGCTGCTCGCGCTGTATCCCAGGGTGCCCGTGCAGGTGCAGATGAACGAGCCCTCCGAGGGGCTGGTGTTCGGGAGGGAGGACGAGGGGATCGACGTGCGCTGGGTGCCCGGGGCCGCGGGCGCGCAGCCCGCCACCTTCGGCGAGATGCTGGAGCCGAAGCGCACCCTGGCCCCCGGCCAGTTCCCCGTCCGCGCCCAGCCGGCCACCAACCCCGCGCTGGTGGTGGGCGGCGCCGGCGGGCTGGCGGCGAAGCTGGCCGGGCTGTTCGACGCGCCGTATCCCACGCTGACCCCCGCCACGCTGGCCGTGCAGATGGTGCGCGTGCCCGAGCAGATGCTCTTCCTCCCCGAGCCCCCGCCCCCCGCATGAGCGCGCCCACCCCGCCGGCCGACACCACGAGCCTGCTGGTGCCCGTGCACCTCGACGCCTGGGTGGTCGATTCGACCAACCAGGAGCTGACGAGCTGGTACCTGGCCGACTACACCCAGCTGCAGAACCTGCAGAGCCCGATCCCCCAGCCGTTCCAGGTGAGCGGAGGCGAGCGGCCGCCCACGGGCGTGTACCTCTTCTGGTCGATCCCCGACGCGCTCACCCACGGCGTGCAGCAGGCCGACGGGAGCGTGCGCTTCCCCTTCGTCCCCAACCGCTGGCTGGTCACGCGCTTCGCCGTGCCCCAGGGCGGCGCGTGGACGTGGGACGCGTCGTGGGTGGTGCAGAGCGACTACGTGGACCCGGGCGGCACCCAGGGCACCAGCGCCTTCCTGGACCCGGCGGGGATCACGCGGATGACGCTGGCCGGCACCGGCCCGGGCACGCAGACCGACGTCCAGGTGGCCACCGCCACGCTGGGCAGGAGCCAGGCGCTGGCCGCCTGGGAGGCGGGCACCGACCCCGGCGGCGCGCCCTTCCTCCAGGCGGTGGGCCCCGGCAACGTGAGCTTCGCGGCGTACGCGCCCTTCGTGGGCGACGTCTTCTCGTTCGTCGACTCGGAGCTGCCGCCCGAGGGGACCGGGGTCTACGACTACACCTACCTGGTGGCGGGGTGGTACGCCGTGCCCGGCGCCGCCGACCCGCTGCGCGGCGTGAGCAGCTGGGACCCGCAGGTGTGGCCCGTCCAGGCCGACTGGGCCGCGCTGACCCCGGCCCAGCGCTTCGAGCAGATCATGGCGGCGCTGCGCTGGAGCGTGGGCGGCGACGCGGGGAGCACGCCGCCCAGCACCTCGCTGTACCACGCGGTGGTCAGCGGCGTCCAGTGGCCGCACGGCACGCTGGGGAACGCGGGGATCGACCCCGCCGGCGTGCGCGTGGTGGTGGCCAACACCGCGGTGGACGCGCTGGCGGCGCTGGTGCAGTCGCACGCCACCGAAGAGGCCGGCTCCAACCCCGGCGACGCGCAGGCGTGGCTCGCCGCGGGGGCCACCCTGGCCGAGCTGCTGCAGGCGCTGCAGTACGACGCGCTCGACAGCTACGGCGCGGCCGGCGGGCAGGCGGTGATCGACCAGGCGGTGATGGATGCGTGGTTCGGCTCCACCCCCGGCGGCACCGAGTGGCAGGCGGTATCCGCCGTCCCATCCGCGGCGGGAACCGACGCGCGGCCGGCGCGGCTGACGGCGGCGCAGCAGGCGCTGCTGAACGCCGACCTCGCGAAGCTGAACGCCGCGCAGCGCCAGCTCGACCAGGCCACGCGCGAGCTGCAGTCCACCCAGGCCGAGCTGTACCGGCTGTGGTGGAAGGTGGGGCTGGGGGGCACCTTCGGCGGGTGGGTCCACCAGGCCCCCATCACCGTGCCGCCCTGGACAGACCTGAAGCAGTGCATGCTGGCCACGCTGTACCCCGCCGTGGTGGCGCGGGCGTGGGCGCAGCAGTGCGCGGTGGCGCAGGCCGCCGCCGCGCTCCCCCCCGCCACCGACCCCGCGGCCGCGAACGCCTGGGCCAACGCCGCGTGGAGCTTTCCGTCGGCGAACGGGGGCCCCGACGTGGACCTGGCGGGGCTGGGGCTGGAGCTGAAGGCCGGGGCGCTGCCGCGCTTCCGGCACCCGGTGGACCCGGTGGTGCTGGTGGCGGGGGTGGCCCGCGGCCAGACGCACGGCGAGGACGGGCGCTACAACGCCGACGGCACCCTCACCTGCCGCCTCCCCGGCCAGACCGTCACCGGGATCGCCATCCCCGGCCAGCCGGCGCTGAGCGTGGCCGTGCTGCAGGCGCACGGCGTGGTGCTGAACCCGATGCCCGCGGCTACCAAGGTTCCCGACGTGGGGCTGCTGGCGCAGGAGGCCTTCTTCGCCGACCCCGCCAACGCGGCGGCGATGTCCACCGCCACCGGGATCACCGCGGCCGCCATCACCGCCGCCGTCACCGCGCTGCTGGGCGGGGGCACCACCACGGCGGCGTGGGCGGGCACGGCGCCCGCGCCCTTCTCGATGACGGCGTGGGAGCAGGCGTGGCTCCCGCTGTACCTGGAGTGGGAGCTCCAGTACTTCCCCACCGGCACGGGCACGGGCGCCTCGCGCGTGTACTCGCCGGCCGACTGGACGTTCGACGGCGAGCAGTACGCCTGGGCCGGCACGGGCTTCGACAAGGACTACTTCTCCAGCTACACCGGGCGTGCGCTGCTCACCCCGCAGGCGCCGCTCACCTTCGGCGACAGGCTGAAGGCGTGGCTGGCGTCGCACGCCTCGGCCGACACGCCCGAGATGGAGTCGCTGCTCGCCACCGTGGCCGGGTGGGACCTCCTCTCCCAGTCGCTGGGCGGCTTCACCGACCAGCTGGTCACCCTCGGCTCGCGGGAGACCTTCCCGCCGCCGCCGTGCAGCGACCCCGTCCCCTGCCCGCCCGTGGCGGGAAGCGACCCGCCGTGCATCGCCGCGCTGGTGGGCGACCAGTACCACACGGTGCCGGTGCTGGAGAACCCGCAGTCGTGGACCAGCGGCTTCTATCCCGTGCGCGGCGGCTTCGCGCAGCTCCAGAAGCTGCAGGTGGTGGACGCCTTCGCCCAGACCTTCAACCTGGCGTTCAGCAACACGCCCCAGGGCTTCGAGCCGATCCTGGGCGAGGGGCTGGCGCCCGCCGCGGCGCAGGCGCCTCTCGTGGGCGCCGTGCAGCTGCCGCCGCGGGTCGTGCAGGACGGGCGGCTGGACCTGCGCTTCCTGGCCAACGACGGGTCGGGGAAGGACGTGGCCGTGTCGCCCGACCCCGGCGCGGTGTGCGGGTGGCTCCTTCCCAACCACCTCGACGGCGGGATCTCGGTCTACGATTCGGCGGGCACCCCGCTGGGCGAGCTGGTCTCTCCCGCGCTGGGCGACCCCTGGCGCCCGCGCCCGGGCCCGCCGGGAGCCACGCCGCCGCCGCCCACCCCGGCCGGCATCGCGAACCCGGTGCTGGCCGCCGTGGTGGGGAGCATCGCCACGCAGACCGCGGCCGTGTTCGGCGACCTGCTGCGGGCGATCGACGAGACGCTGTGGATGGTGGACCCGCTGGGCGGCCGCAAGGACACGATGCTTTCCGTGCTGATCGGCCGGCCGCTGGCGGTGGTGCAGGCGCAGCTGACGCTGTCGCTGAACGGCACCCCCACCACCAACCAGACCTGGAACGCGATGGTGGACGCGAGCTGCACCCCGCTGAACCAGATCGGGGAGGTGCTGGGCGTTCCCTTCCCCGTGCGCCTGGGAAGCCTGGAGCTGCGCGACGACGGGCTGCTGGGCTACTGGCTTCCGTCCTCCGTGGGATACGGGACCTTCTACACGGTGCACGTCCCGGGCTCGGTGGACCCGTCGGACACGTACCTGAAGCCGATCGTGGCCGGGAGCGGCGCGGGGGCGCGGTACCAGGGCGACGTGTCGCTGCAGTGGCAGGGCCCGCCGGTGACGGCCACGCTGCTGGTGGACCCGCGCGGCAGCGTGCACGCGTACACCGGGATCCTTCCCGTGGCCAGCGCCTCGCTCCCCGCCGGCACCGTGGAGGCGCTGATGAGCTCGCTCTCCGTCACCTTCCAGACCGGCCCGGTGATCGCCGACCCCGGCACGCTGCGCCTGCCGCTGCCGGCCGAGAAGGGCGGGAGCTGGAGCTGGGTGCAGGCCGTCCCCGCCCCCACGGCGTGGGAGGTGGACCCCGTGGTGGACGCCGACGATCGCGCCCGCCTCCCCGACGGCTTGCTGCAGCTGCGCGACGGCTGGCTGCAGCTCACCGCCCCCGGCACGGGAGACGGTTGAGGCGAAGAAGGCGCCGCCCGCCCTCCGTCCCGGTCCTGTGATCGAGCATTGCCGCCGGAGGCCACCTGCTGCAAGGCCGGCGCGGAGTGATCAGTTTTTTGAAAATGGACACCACCACCCCATCCGGCGGAGATTCTCGGCTCGTGCCTGCCCATCGCCCCGTCCGCCTGCGCGGGGGTCCGCTCGGCGCGGTCGAATCGACCTCGAGCGCGGTTCCCCGATGACGCAGTTTGCGGAGCCCGTCTCCGCGCGGTAGCGGAGGAATACGACGGCGCACCGGCTCATCGTCCACATCGGCGCGGTGGGGCTGGCTCCCACAACTGCGTCATCAGGGGGATTTCGCCCGGGGCCGCGCATCAGCGCTCGGGAGGGGATTCTGCGCACGCTATAATGGACGCGCGCCGGTGTGATATGAGACCCGGGGTGCGGCTGATACGTTGGCGTATCCAGGTCCAGGAAGGCCCGAAACGATGCGGTCTGTGGCCGAGGCCGGCGAGACTGCAACGGCCGGACTGCACGACACGTTGCAGACGAAAGTATCCGTGGGCTGCCGCCGCGCCGAACCAGATACGGCGGCAAGAGTTCACGCGGATC
>DASWMA010000581.1:0-4743 GCA_036399995.1 Longimicrobium sp.
ACCGCCCACAGGGCTGCATGCGTGTACTGCGCACCGTTCTCGCGAACGCCGGGGAGGTAGCCCTTGATGTAGCCGGGGTCGTGCGGCGTGGTGTCGAAGGCCGGGGTCAGCAGCATCAGCAGGCGGGCGTCGTCGCGCACCAGGTGCTCTTCGAGCGAGCGCATCGCCACCGTCCGCCGCTGGGGGTCGCCCGCGTTCGAGATCACGCTCCAGCTCTGGGCGATGGAGTCGATGCGGCACTCGTCGCTGGTGGCCGAGCCCAGCGGCGCGCCGTCGTCGAAGTAGGCGCGGCGGTACCAGGCCCCGTCCCACGCGTGCGCCTCCACGGCCGCCGCGTACCCGTCCGCCGCCGCCCGCAGCTCGGCGTCGACGGCACCGTCACCCCGCGCCGCGGCGTGCACGGCGAAGCGGCGCAGCGTGTCGGCCAGGAACCAGGCCAGCCACACGCTCTCGCCCCGCCCCTCGGCGCCCACCCGGTTCATCCCGTCGTTCCAGTCGCCCGTGCCGATCAGCGGCAGGCCGCGCTCGCCCGCCGTGCTCGCCCTGCGCAGCGCGCGCAGGCAGTGCTCGTACACGCTGGCGGCCTCGCCCGAATCGGTGGGCAGGTCGTACACCTCGTGCTCGTGCGGCTCCAGCGGGCGCATGGCCAGAAAGGGGACCCGCTCGTCCAGCAGCGACCGGTCGCCGGTGACGCGCACGTAGTGGTCGGCCACGTAGGGGAGCCAGGCCAGGTCATCGGAGAAGCGGGTGCGCACGCCGCGGCCGCTGTGCGGATGCCACCAGTGCTGCACGTCGCCCTCTACGAACTGCCGCGCGGCCGCGCGGACGACGTGCTCGCGCGCCAGCGCCGGCTCGGCGTGCACGAAGGCCATCACGTCCTGCAGCTGGTCGCGGAAGCCGTAGGCGCCGCTGCTCTGGTACAGCGCCGAGCGCGCCCACATGCGGCAGGCGAGCGCCTGGTACAGCGTCCAGCGGTTCAGCATCGCGTCGAACGACGGGTCCGGCGTGCGCACGGTGATGGCCGACAGCCGCGCCGCCCAGTCGCCCACGCTCCGCTCGGCCGCCGCGCGTGCCGGGGCGGGGGCGCGGCAGGCATCCACCATCCGCCGCGCCTCGTCGTCGCCCTCGGCCGCGCCCAGGAGGATCACCACGTCGCGCGTCTCGCCAGGGGCCAGCTCCAGCACGCACTGGAGCGCGGCGCAGGGGTCGAGCCCCGCGCCGTGGCGGCCGGAGAGCGGCTCGCCGCGCACCCCGGCCGGGGCGGCGAGGGTTCCGTTGCGGCCCACGAACTCGCGCCGGTCGCCGGTGTGGCCGGCCAGCGGCTCGCTGAGCGCGCAGAACGCCACCCGGCCGGCGAACTGCGGGTCGAAGAAGTTGCGCGCGAACACCGCGCCGCGGCCCGGGTCCACCTCGGTGCGCACCTGGTGCTGCGTGTGCTCGCGCTGCACCCCCAGCGTCCACTCCGTGTATGCGGTCAGGCCGATGCGGCGCGGGCCGGCGCCGTGGTTCACCACGCGCAGCCGCGATACCTTCACCGGCTCGTCGCCCGCCATCGCCATGGTCAGCACCGTGCCGATCCCGGCGTGCTCGTGGGCGAACGAGGTCCACCCGGCGCCGTGGCGCACGGTGTACGGCGCGTCGCGGCGCACGGGCGCGGGGGTGGCGCCCCACGTTTCGCCGCTCTCCTCGTCGCGCAGGTACAGCGCCTCGCCCGTGGGGTCGCTCACCGGGTCGTTGTGCCAGGGGGTGAGCCGGTAGAAGAAGCTGTTGTCGGCCCAGGTGAAGCCCCCTCCGCGCTCGGTGACCACGAAGCCGCCGCGCTCGTTCGCCACCACGTTGGCCCACGGCGCCGGGGGCACGCGGTCGCCGCGCACCCGCACCTCGTAGTCGCCCTCCGCCGTCAATCCCCCGAAGCCGTTGTCGAAGCGGAGCGCCGCCGCGCCGGCCGTATCGCCGGCACCGCCGTCCCTGTCCGCCGCCGCGACGGACGCCGCGTCCGTAGCCCGGCGCCCGGCCTTCCGGACGGCGTCGCGCTGGGGAACCGAAGACTCGGGAGATGCGGACCGGTTCGCGCCCCTGCGCCGGAGCGCGGGGGCGAGCGCCGTGCGCCGCTCGGGGGCGCGGACCACGAGGACGTCGGGCTCGCCGTCGCCCGCCGGCTCGTCGGGCGCCAGCCGCGCGGCCAGGATGCGGCCCAGCGAGCGGCCGTCGCACTCCACGTGCACGCGGGCGGTGGCGCGCAGCATCAGCAGCTGCTCGGCGGGGAGAAGTTCGCGCTGCCGCACGAACACGCCGCCGGGCTGGTCGAGCACCCCGGCGTCGCTCGAGGCGGACAGCGCCCCGGCGATCCCCTCGGAAAGCTGCATCAGGTAGCTGGCGGGCTGCGCGTCCACCACCACCAGGTCCACGGCCATCCCGCGGCGCCGCCAGTAGTGGTGCGCCGCGAACAGCTGGCGCAGCGTGGGGAGGCCTTCGACCGAGTCGACGGTGGCGAGGACGATGGGAAGGTCGCCCGAGATGCCGCCGGCCCACAGCATGGGCTGCGATCCGCGGTTGCGGAGGATCTCCTCGGGCGCGGCGCGCAGCTCGGGGGTGGGATAGAAGAGGTGCCCGGCCAGCTCCTGGAAGACCGCGGCCTCGGCGGGGGTCACGGCCAGCTCGCGCAGCTCCACCTGGGTGCTGGTCCACGCCAGGTCCAGCGCGCGCTGGGCGGCGTGCGGGTCGTGGTAGCGCCCGGCCAGCTCGAAGGCGCGCACGCGCGAGTCGGCCACCAGCGTGGTGAAGGCGGCGCACGCCGACTGCCCCGGCTCGAGCCGCAGGCGCACGCGCAGCGCGAACACGGGGTCGAGCACGGCGCCGGTGGTGCCCGGGAGCGGGCCCGCGGCCTCCAGCGCCAGCGGCGCGCGGGTGGTGCGCCCGCGGCCCACGAAGCGCGCGCGGTCGGTCTCGCAGCTCACCTCGCCAACGTGGTGGGGGCCGGCGTCCACCACGTGCACGCACCAGAGCGGCTTCTCGTGCGCCGAGCGGGGGCGCCGGGTGGCGGTGACGGCCGTGCACCACGGGTGGTACTCGGTCTCCACGAACAGGTTGGCGAAGGCGGGGTGCGCGCGGTCGGCGTCGGGCGGCCCCAGCACGATCTCGCCGTAGCTGGTGAGCTCCACCTCGCGCACCCGGTCGCCGCGGTTGGTCACGGTCACGCGCCGCACCTCGGCGTGGTCGTGGGGGACCACGGTGATCTCGGTGCGGGTCTCCACCTCGCCGTCGGCGCGGTGGAAGGTGACGCGGTCGGTGGCGAGGAGCGCGTGGTAGGCGTCGGCCGGGGCGCACACCGGCTGGTGCGCGGCCGACCAGACGCGCCCCGTCTCCACCTCCCTGACGTAGCAGAACTGCCCCGTGCTGTCGCTGGTGCCGTCGGCCCGCCAGCGGGTGACGGCCAGCTCGCCGAAGCGCGAGTAGCCGGCGCCGCAGTGGCTCACCATCAGGGTGTAGGGAAGGCGGCCCAGGAGCGCCACGTGCGGCTGCGGGGTGTCGGCCGCGTGGATCTCGCGCACCGCCGGCCGCTCGAGCTCGGGGTCGGGGAGGGCCTCGTCGGGGCGGGCGGCCTGCGGCTCCTGCAGCGCCAGGCGCCGCGGGATGCGCTCGTGCAGCAGCAGCTCGGCCGCGCGCACCAGCGGGTCGGCGTGGAAGCGCCGCTGCCAGGCGTCGCGGCCCAGCACGTTGGCCAGCGCCACCAGCGTCATCCCCACGTGGTGCGCCATGTAGTTGTTGACCACCGCGAAGCGGGCGCCCGGCTCGGGGCGGGTGTAGTCGAGCGCGTCGCGGAAGCCGTACGGCCCCAGCGCGCCCATCTTCTCCAGCGCGCCCAGGTTGGCCAGCGCCCGGCGCGGCTCCACCAGCGCCGCCAGCGCCGAGGCGTACGGCGCCACCACCAGGTCGCGCCCCAGCCCACGCTTGAGCGCCAGGTCGGGCACGCCGAAGGCGCGGTACTGGTAGGTCAGGTGCCGGTCGCGGAGGTTGTAGGCGCTCTCGCTGACCCCCCACGGCACCTCGTGCTCGGCCCCGTGCGCCAGCTGGCGCCCCACCGCCCCCGCGCAGCTCTGGTCGAGCAGGGTGTGGGGGAGCGAGCGCATCACCAGCGCGGGCATCAGGTACTCGAACATGCTCCCGCTCCACGACACCAGCGCCGTGTGGCCGGCGGCGTGGGTGAGGGTGCGCCCCAGGTGGAACCAGTGCTCGGGCGGCACGTCGCCGCGCGCGATGGCCACGAACGACGCCAGCCGCGCCTCGGAGGCCAGCAGGTCGTAGGTGGACGGGTCGAGCGTGTGGGCGGCCGCCTGGTAGCCGATGGAGAAGAGCTTGCGCTGGGCGTCGAACAGGAAGCGGAAGTCCATCTCCATCGCGTAGCGGTACGCGCGGTTCCCCACCGCCTCCAGCCGCGCCAGCAGCTCCGAGGCGGCCGTGCTCTCCCCGGCCAGCCGGCGCAGGGTCACGGGCCGCTCGCCGTCGCGTCCGAAGGCGGACGGCTCCCTCCCGTCTCCCGTCTCCAGCCCCGCCGCCGCGTGCTCGTCGATGCGGCGCGCGCTCCACGCGATCCACTCCGCCGCCGGCGCGGTGCCGTCGGGCGCCAGGCCGGCGGAGCGCAGGCCGTCCATCGCGGCGCGCAGGGTCTCGCCCGCGGCCGTGAGCGCGGCGGGCGCCGGATCAGCCGGGCCGTCCCCCAGCTGCGCCCGGGCGGCGCGCACC
>DASWMA010000582.1:0-5052 GCA_036399995.1 Longimicrobium sp.
GCGCCAACCGGCTGGCGCACCACCTGGCCGGGCTGGGCGTGGGGCCGGAGAGCCGCGTGGGGCTGCGCCTGGAGCGTAGCGTGGAGAACGTGGTCGCCACCCTGGCCGTGCTCAAGGCCGGCGGCTGCTGCGTCCCCGTGGACACCAGCTACCCGGCCGAGCGGATGACGCTGATGCTCGCCGACTCCGCCGTCCGCGTGTTGCTGGTCGACGGAGAGCTCGCCGCCCCGCTGGCCGGATCGGATCTCCACGTCATCCGTCTCGACCAGGCGGCGGAAGTGCTCGCCGCCGCGCCGGACCACGCGCCGCAGGCGAACGCGTCGGCCGAGAACCTCGCCTACGTCTTCTACACCAGCGGGAGCACGGGGCGGCCCAAGGGCGTGATGATGGGGCACCGCGAGGTGGTGCAGCTGGCGTGCGTGATCGAGTACATGCGGATGGAGCCCGGAGACCGGGTCGCGCAGGCGTCGAACGTGAGCTTCGACGCGGCGGTCTTCGAGATCTGGGGCGCGCTGCTGAACGGGGCCACGCTGGTGGGCATCGACCGCGACGTCCTCCTCTCCGCGCCGCTGCTGGGGCAGGCCCTGCGCGAGCAGGGGATCACCCACCTCTACCAGACGGCGGCGCTCTTCAACCAGCACGTGCGCGAGCAGGTGGACGTGTACGCGAGCCTCCGCCATCTGGTCTTCGGGGCCGAGGCCGTGGGGACCGAGAGCGTGCGCCGGATGCTGCGCGAGGGCAGACCCGGCCACGTGCTGCACGAGTACGGCCCGACGGAGGCGACGGTGTGGTGCACGCTCGAGGAGGTGCACGAGGTGGCGGAGGACGCGCCCACGGTGCTGATCGGCAAGCCGATCCCCAACGCGCGGGCCTACGTGGTCGACCCGGCGGGCGAGCCGCTCCCGGTGGGCGTTCCCGGCGAGCTGTGCATGGGAGGGGCGGGGGTGGTGCGCGGCTATCTGGGGCGGCCGGGGCTGACGGCTGAGCGCTTCGTCCCCGACCCGTTCGCCGCCGAGCCCGGCGCGCGGATGTACCGCACCGGCGACCGGGCGCGGTGGCGGGCCGAGGGGAAGCTGGAGTTCATGGGCCGCGTGGACGACCAGGTGAAGATCCGCGGCTTCCGGATCGAGCCCGGCGAGGTGGAGGCGGCGATCGCGGCGTACCCCGGGGTGCGCGAGGCCCGGGTGATGATGCGCGAGGACCAGCCGGGCGACAAGCGGCTGGTGGCGTACGTGGTGGGGAGCGTGGAGACCGACGGGCTGCGCGCGCACCTGCGCCAGAGCCTGCCGGAGTACATGGTGCCGCAGGCGATCGTCGTGCTCGACCGGCTGCCGCTGACCCCCAACGGCAAGGTGGACCGCAAGGCGCTGCCGGTCCCCGAGTACGCGGCCGACGCCGACCGGTACGTGGCGCCGCGCACGCCCACCGAGGAGGTGCTGGCGGGGATCTGGGCCGAGGTGCTGCGCCTGGAGCGCGTGGGCGTGCAGGAAAGCTTCTTCGACCTGGGCGGGCACTCACTGCTGGCCACGCGGGTGGTGTCGCGGGTCCGCGAGGTGTTCGGCGTGGAGCTGCCGCTGCGGGCGATGTTCGAGGGACCCACGGTCGCGGAGATGGCCGGGCGCGTGGACGCTGCCCAGGAAGCGATGGCCGCCGAGCTCGCCCAGGTCGACCCGGACGAGATGGCGCAGCTGCTCGCGCTCCTCCACGAGTCGACCACCGCATGACGTCGCCCAATGCTCACGCGCTCCGCCCGCGCGGAGGCTCGCCGGCCGTGCGGGCGAGCGGCCGGCCGGCCGGCGCGCCCGGCCGCCCCCGCCGCGCGGAATCCACCCGCGGCATCGGCGTCTTCCCTCGCCGGGCCGCTGCGCCCGGCGCGAGGGGATCCGCGCGCGTTCCACACACCCGATTCAGCGGCATCCCCAGGTCATGAACACGCTCGCGGCACTCACCGAACTGACCCCGGCCCAGCGCCTGGAGCTCCTGAAGATGGCGCGGGCCCGCAAGCTGGTGGGCGACCCGTCGGAGCTCCCGCCGGTCGCGCCCGCCGCGCGGGAGGGCCGGCTGCCGCTGTCGTTCGCGCAGGAGCGGCTCTGGTTCATCGACCGGATGGAGCCGGGAAGCGCCGTCTACAACATCCCCGTGGCATGGCGCCTTGAGGGTGCGCTGGACGTGGACGCGCTGGAGCGGAGCCTGGGCGAGATCGTCCGGCGCCACGAGTCGCTGCGCACCGTCTTCGCCGAGGTGGACGGCTCGCCGGTGCAGGTGATCGCGCCCTTCGCCGGCTTCGCCCTGCCGGTGGAGGATCTGTCCGGGGTGGGCGAGACGGATCGCGAGGCGGCGGCCGGGCGGCGCGCCGGCGACGAGGCGGCACGGCCGTTCGACCTCTCGGCCGGGCCGCTCTTCCGCGCGGCGCTGCTGCGGCTGGGCGAGGAAGACCACGTGCTGCTGCTGACGGTGCACCACATCGTCAGCGACGGGTGGAGCATGGGGGTGCTCTACCGCGAGCTGTCGGCGCTCTACGAGGCGTACGGCGAGGGGCGGACGTCGCCGTTGCCGGAGCCGCCGGTCCAGTACGCCGACTTCGCGCTCTGGCAGCGCGAGCACCTGCGCGACGGCGTGCTGGAGGGGGAGCTGGCGTACTGGCGGGAGCGGCTCGGAGACGCGCCCGCGCTGCTGGAGCTGCCCACCGACCATCCGCGCCCGGCGGTGCAGACGTTCCGGGGGGCGACGGTCCAGGTGGAGCTCTCGCCGGAGCTGCTGGAGCGGCTGGAGGCGCTGGGGCGGCGCGACGGCGCGACGCTGTACATGGTGCTGCTCTCCGCCTTCCAGGTGCTGCTGGGCAAGTACAGCGGGAGCGACGACATCGTCGTGGGCAGCCCGGCGGCGGGGCGGACGCGGAAGGAGATCGAGGAGACGATCGGCTTCTTCGTCAACACCCTGGTGCTGCGCACCGATCTCTCGGGCGACCCGGGCTTTCGCGAGGTGCTGCGGCGGGCGCGGGAGGTGACGCTGGGCGCGTACGAGCACCAGGCGGTCCCCTTCGAGCGGCTGGTGGCCGAGCTGCAGCCGGAGCGCTCCTTGAGCCACACGCCGCTCTTCCAGGTGATGTTCGCGCTGCAGAACGCCGTGGAGCGGGGAATCGCCCTGCCGGGGGTGGAGGCGAGCGAAGCCGGAGCGGAGCAGGAGAGCGCCAAGTTCGATCTCTCCCTGATGCCCAAGGCGACCGATCGGGGGCTGCGCATCAGGCTGAACTACAGCACCGATATCTTCGAGCGCGGCACGGCCCTGCGGATGCTGGGCCACCTGGCACGGGTGCTGGAGCAGGTCGCCGCCGACGCCGACGTGCGGCTCTCGGAGCTGGAGCTGCTCGGCGAAGCGGAGCGCGCGCTGGTGCTGGAGGAGTGGAACCGGACGGCGGCCGAGGTTCCGGCGGACCAGTGCGTCCACGCGCTGTTCGAGGCGCAGGCGGCGCGCACGCCGGGGGCGGTGGCCGTGCGCTTCGAGGAGGCGTCGCTCACGTACGCGGAGCTGAACGCCGGCGCCAACCAGCTCGCCCACTACCTTCGGCGGCGCGGGGTGGGCCCGGAGGTGCGGGTGGGGATCTGCCTGGAGCGGAGCCTGGAGATGGTGGTCGCCATCCTGGCGGTGCTGAAGGCCGGCGGCGCGTACGTGCCGCTGGACCCCGGCTACCCGGCCGACCGGCTGGCGCTCATCCTGGCCGATTCCGCCACCCCGGTGCTGCTCACGCGCGAGACGCTGCGCGGGACACTCCCGGCGCGCGAGGGCGTGGAGGTGGTGAGCCTGGACGGCGGGGCGGGGGAGATCGCGGCGGAGAGCGCGGAGAACCCGGAGAGCGGCGCGGGGCCGGAGTCGCTGGCGTACGTCATCTACACCTCCGGCTCCACCGGCGCGCCCAAGGGCGCGCTGATCGAGCACCGCAACGTCGCCCGCCTGTTCAGCGCCACCGATGCCTGGTTCGGCTTCGGCCCGGGCGACGTGTGGACGCTCTTCCACTCCTACGCCTTCGACTTCTCCGTCTGGGAGCTGTGGGGCGCGCTCCTGTACGGCGGCCGCGTCGTGGTCGTCCCGTTCGAGGTGAGCCGTGATCCGGAAGCGTTCCACGCGCTGGTGCAGCGCGAGGGCGTGACGGTGCTCAACCAGACCCCGTCCGCGTTCCGGCAGTTCATCCGCGTGGACGGCGAGCGGGGCGGCGAGCTGGCGCTGCGCGTGGTGGTCTTCGGCGGCGAGGCGCTGGAGCCCGCGAGCTTGCGCGAGTGGGTGGAGCGCCGCGGCGCCGACACGCCGCGGCTGATCAACATGTACGGGATCACCGAGACCACCGTGCACGTGACCTATCGGCCGCTCGGCCGCGAGGACGTGTTCGGCGGGTCGGGGAGCCCGATCGGACGGGCGATCCCCGACCTGCGGCTGTACGTGCTCGATCCCACGCGGCGGCCGGTGCCGATCGGGGTGCCGGGCGAGCTGTACGTGGGCGGCGCGGGGGTGGCGCGCGGGTACCTGAACCGCCCGGAGCTGACCGCCGAGCGCTTTCTGGACGACCCCTTCGCCCCCGGCCGGCTCTACCGGTCCGGCGACCGGGTGCGTTGGCTGGCGGACGGGACGCTGGAGTACCTGGGCCGCCTGGACGAGCAGGTCAAGGTGCGCGGGTTCCGGATCGAGCTGGGCGAGATCGAGGCCGCGCTGCGCCAGGCACCCGGCGTGGGCGACTGCACCGTCGTCGTGCGCGATGACGAGACCGGCGACCGGCGGCTGGTGGCGTACGTGGTGGGTGAAGCGGAGGCCGAGGCGCTGCGCGATCGCCTGCGCCAGAGCCTGCCGGAGTACATGGTGCCGGCGGCGTTCGTCTCGCTGGAGCGGCTGCCGCTGACCGCGAACGGCAAGCTGGACCGCAAGGCGCTGCCGGCGCCGGAGGGGGATGCGTACGCGCGGCGCAGCTACGAGGCACCGCTGGGGGAGGTGGAGGCGGCGCTGGCGGAGAGCTGGGCAGAGGTGCTGAGGGTGGAGCGGGTGGGGCGGTGGGACCACTTCTTC
>DASWMA010000583.1:0-5321 GCA_036399995.1 Longimicrobium sp.
GTCTACCCAACGACTCGTCCCGACGCTCGCATTGGTTCTATTTGTGTGCGCGGTGGTACGCGCCAACGAGTTGCGGGGCAGGGATGGGACGTTGCAGAGGCATGGGTGTCTCAGAAAGTGCAACAGGTAAGTAACTGATACGTTTCTCCTCAAGCTCCTCAAAACGTTGGGATGATGATGGTTGGGTGATGCCTGGGCCCGCCGGTGGCGCGGGCGGTATGGGCGATGCCTTGGGGCGGGCCGTCCGGGCGCCTTGCCCGGAGGGACCGGCACCGGGGGCCCCGCATCCCCACCGGCGCAGGCCCGGCCGGCCCAGCTTTCATATCCCTTCCAAGGAGTCATCCCCATGCCGTACATCTTCAAAGGAAACCTGCGCGCCTACCTCTGCGACCGGTGCGTGGAGCCGCTCCGGCGCGTGACCGTCCGGCTGTACGCCGCCGGGCAGCAGCGCCCCACCGCCGCGTCGCCCACGCAAGACGGCGACGAGCCGAAGCTGCTCAGCGACCGCGAGGTGGAAGCGCGCGGCGCCGTGCTGCTGGGCGAGGCGCAGACCGACGGCGAGGGCGCGTTCACCGTGCGCATCGACGACGACCGGCGCTACGACGGCGGCGAGATCGAGGTGCACGTGCGCGTGGAGCGCATCGAGCCCGGGCAGAAGAACGAGCCCGTGCAGTTCGTGGCCGCCGTGGTGCGGCCCGAGTGGCAGAAGGGCCGCGCCGGGCAGGTGTTCGACTGGCGGCACATCGTCGCGGCGCTGCTGTGGTGCCGGATCCGCCGCTGGTTCGACGCGTGGGTGATCTGCGGGCGGCTGCTGACCTGCCGCGAGAAGGTGCCCGTGGCCGGCGCCACCGTGCACGCCTACGACGCCGACTGGCTGCAGGACGACGCGCTGGGCACCGCGGTGACCGACGGGTCGGGGCACTTCACCATCCACTACACCTCGGCCCAGTTCCGCAAGACGCCGTTCTCGCCGGCCATCAACGTGGAGCACACCGAGGGGCCCGACCTGTACTTCAAGGCCAACCTGGGCCCCACCGTGCTGGTGAACGAGACGCAGGCGCAGGGGCGGAAGCGCGCCCGCGAGAACGTGGGCCACTGCTTCTGCGTGGAGCTGTGCACCGAGAACGCCAAGATCCTGACGTGCGCGCTCACCGGCCCCACCGGCTGCGTGACCGGGCACGCCGACCTCCTCCCCGACCACGTGCTCGAGATCGTCACCGGCACCGCGGCGGGCACCATCTTCAGCCACTACACGCTGGAGGTGATCTACGAGGGCAGCCCGCTGGGCGGCGCCGTGATCTACCCCGACGCGGGCGGCAACCCCGACCCGGCGGCCACGCAGGGCGGCACCCAGGTGGTGAACGGCAAGCTGGGCTACCTGGACCTGCAGAAGCTGGCCGAGGGCGCGGGCGCCGGGCTCGCCACCTCCACCACCTTCACCGTGCGCGTGCACGTGTTCGGCACCGGCGGCGAGGAGCAGGTCTGCACCATCACCTTCTCGGTGATCGCCGCGCAGGTGTACATCCGCAGCGTGGGCGGCGCGGCCAACACCGACTGGATCCCCGAGAACGAGCCGCTCCGGCTGGGCGCCGCGGTGGCCTCGGTGGGCGGCGGGGTCACGGTGCGCGGCGCGGCCGACGTGTACGGCTGCAAGGGAGAGAAGATCTCGCGCTACCGGATCTGGGCGCGCGCCGACCCCACCTTCGCGCTGCCGCAGCCGGCGGCGGGCTCGGTGTTCGCCTCGGCGGGGTGGACGCAGGTGACCTCGGTCGACTTCACCAGCGACGACCAGCGCATCAACAACCGCCTGGACGGGAGCCCCGACCCCAGCATCCTCACCCGCGGGGCGTGGGGCACGCGGCTGGTGTGCAGCCTGTTCGGCTGGCCGCCCATCATCATCTGCAACACGGTGCCCAACCTCCCCGCCACCAGCTGGGGCACGCCGGCGTCGGGGAAGTACAGCGTGCTGCTGGAGGTGGAAGACACCTCGGGCCACACCTACTTCGACATCCAGCGGGTGTGGGTCGACAACGAGGACATCCAGGTGGTGCTCAGCGGGGTGGGCGGGCTGCTCCCCTGCATGGACCTGTACACCCGCGAGACGGCGGCGCCGAACGCCTTCCGCACGGTGGAGGTGGAGGGCACCGCGTGGGACGAGCTGATCGTGGCGGGTGACACCAGCGTGCCCAGCAACAACTTCAACAAGTACGTGCTGGAGTTCCAGAAGCAGGGCGCCGCCGGGTGGGCCGTGCTGGCCGACTCGGCCACCTCGGTGCCGGCGGCGGGCACGCCGGTGGGGGTGGGCGTGCTGGCGAACTGGGACCTGGGCGCCGTGGACCGCACGACGAACCCGCTGGGCCTGCCCAACGACCAGCTGCTGGACGCCAACGAGGCCTGCACCTACCTCCTGCGCCTGCGCGCGTGGGACCACACGCTGGTGAGCGAGAGCACCACGCACCACGGCGAGGACTTCTTCCCCGTGAAGATCATCAACGCGCCGCAGCCGTAAAGCGGTACGGAGGTACGGAGGTACGGAGGTACGGAGGTACGGAGGTACGGAAACACGCCCCGGTGGAGTCTGGACTCCGCCGGGGCGTGTTCGTCGCACGTTTTGCCGGATCTCACGGAGGCGCGGTCAAGCCGCGGGCCGAGTCAGTCGAGCCGGTTCAGGATGATGGCTGCCCACATCCCCACGACCACGGCCACGTATGCCCACTGCGGAGGCGCCAGGTTGCGTCGGCTTCCACGGTAAGACGTCCAGCAGATCACGGCCCAGTTCGCCAGGATCACCATGTTGAACGCGAGCATCCGCGCCTCCAGCCTGGCGGGTTCGAGCCCCACGTCCATCAGCTTGCCGGCCAGATCGTTCAGCGTGAGCGTGATCCCCGCGATGGAGGCGACCCAGAGCACGGTGAGGAGCTTCCGGTAAAATCGTGCGCCGCGCGTATCGGGCAGCACGTTCAGGTGTCCGTCCACGGATCTGCTTCGAAGGCAAGGCCTTGGGGAGTGCGGTGGAAACAGCTGTAGTGAAACGATAACCGCCCACAACGGTTCTGACAATCGACGCTTGGCCCTGGCTTCGGCGTTCGCTTCACGATCGCGGACGACATCCCATTCCGGCCTGTGTCCGGGTATGCCCGTGGCTGATTCGGACGGTGGCGAATCACTGGCATCGCGCCAGGGAGATGTTTATCATCCGTGCTCCTCTCCGGTCGACCTTCCCGTTTGCACGACTGGCGTCTCCCCGCGCCGCGTCACGATCTCTCCACCGCTCGATCCCCATGTCCACCACCGCTCCCGGGCCCGTCGAACGCGCACCCGAGCCTGGCACCCCCGAAGCGCGCGCCGCCTTCCGCATCGAGACGGCGGTGGGTGACCGATACGTGCCCGGCGGCCGCGGGGTGCTGATGGGGCTGGCGTTCTTCGCGGCGGGGGTGTGGTACCTGTGGCTGGGCGCCCGCGGCCTGTGGACGCGCGAGCAGGAGCCCGCCGTCAGCGCCATCCAGCTCGGCGCCGGCGTGCTGGCGATGATGCTGATGTACGGGAACTTCAGGTCCACCGGGTGGGGGCTGTGGCTCACGGCGGCGCTCCTGGCCGCCGCCGGCGCATGGGGAGTGGGCCAGGTGGTGGGCGATCCCGTGTCCAGGGCCGGGTGGGGGGCCGTCGCCGTGGCCGCGCTGTGCCTGCACTACCTGTGGACGCGGCGCGCGCTCTACGGCCACAACGTGGTGATCCGCCCCTTCCAGACCGCCTGGCCGGCGAGCCCCGGGGTGATGGAGGCGGTCACCGGCGCGGCACGCCGAGAGAACGTGCTGGTGGCGCTGAACAACACGATCGCCGGCGCCGGCCGCATCCGCGACCTGGCGCCCGACGCGCTGGAAAGCGTGGCGGCCGCGGCCGGGCTGCGGCTGGAGCGCGAGCTGGCGGAGGAGGCCGCGTGGCTCTACCGCGTCTACCTGGCCGGGGTGATGGGCGACCCCGTCCGCCAGGCCGAGGGGCACGACGAGATGGCGCACCTGGCCGCGCTGCTGCGCCTTCCCGAGCCGGTGGTGAAGGAGGCGCACACGAAGGTCGGCGCCGAGCTGTACCGCGCCCGCGTGCAGGCCGCCACCGCCGACGGCGTGCTGGACGAGGGGGAGAAGGCGCGGCTGGCCGGCTTGCAGGCGCAGCTCGCGCTGTCGGAGAAAGACGTGTCGCCGATCCGCGACGAGGCGCAGGCCACCATGCTGCGCGGCGTGTACGACGAAGTGAGCGCGGGCGGAACGATCGACGCCGCGGGGCAGGCGCGGCTGCTGGCGGCGATCGAGCAGGTGGGCGCCGGCACCGTGACCACGGCCCTCGCGCGCGGCATCTACCAGGCGCGGCTGCGCCACCTGCTGGGCGACGGCGACATGAGCGAGGCCGAGCGCGCCTCGCTCGACGCGCTGCAGGCCGCCCTGCGGCTCGACGACGGCGAGGCACAGCTCATCCGCACCGTGCAGACGGACTTCCTCGCGCGCGCGGCGGTGGAGCGCGTGACCCGCGACGGCGAGCTGGACGACACCGAGAGCCGCGAGCTGGCCGAGCTGCAGCAGCGGCTGGGGATCGACCTGCGCGCCGACCTGCGCACGCGCAAATCGCTCGATACGGCGCGCGTGATGTGGCAGATCACCCACGGCGAGCTGCCGGTGATCGCGGCCAGGGCCAGGCTGGAGCCCGGCGAGGTGTGCCACGCGCAGCTCGAGGCGGGGTGGAAGGAATGGACCAGCGTGGACCGCGGCACCACGCGCCGCACCCGCACCACCGTGCGCCACGTGGAGGGGTTCTTCGGCCCCTACCCCGACGTGGACGTGGAGACCACCGAAACGCGCAACGTGCGCACCGAGCTGCGTACCATCGACACCGGCCGGCTGCTGGCCACCAGCCGCCGCATCGTGTGGGTGGGCGCGGCGCGCACCCGCTCGTGGAGCTACGGCGAGCTGGTGGACGTGAGCCTGGACGGGAACGAGCTGCTGCTGCACCGCGACGGCGGCGACAACGTGAAGTTCGTGGCCGAGGAAGACCCGAAGATCTTCGGGATGATCGTGGCCCGCGCGATGCGCGACGCCTGACCGATCGCCTTGCATGGTTCCAGTTTGCACACCAACCGCATGGGCGGCTTCGCCGCGAGCAACGGAGGAAAGGGAGTCAGGGGGAGAACCGCGACGAAGTTCTCCCCCTGACTCCTTTCCCTCCGATGCTCCGCGTTCATGCGGTTCAAGGGCCTGCGCCCACCCCCCGATTCCGGGGCCAGAGAGAAGAGGAGCCGGGAGAGTGTTCTCCCGGCTCCTCTTCTTCATCCC
>DASWMA010000584.1:0-2584 GCA_036399995.1 Longimicrobium sp.
CGAGCGGGTGAAGGTGTCGTCGGCCTGGGGATCGGGGATGCGTTCGCGCGTCTCGGGATCGGCGAAGGCGGAGAACTTCCCGAACTCCTTGCGCCGCCCTTCGGTCACCAGCTTCCCCAGCTCCTCCGGGTGGTCGGTGAAGTAGAGGAAGGGAGCCGACGAGGCCCACTCCTGCCCCATCCAAAGCAGCGGCGTGTAGGGCGACAGGAGGAGGAGGGCGACCGCGGCCCGATACTTCGGCAGCGGCACCTGGTGGTGCAGCCGCTCGCCGTGCGCGCGGTTCCCCACCTGGTCGTGGTTCTGGATGGTGTGCACGAACGCCGCGGGGGGAAGCCCGTCCGCCGGCGTGCCGCGGGGCACGCCGTGGTTGCGCGACTCCTGCCCCTCGTAGAACCACCCCTTGCGCAGCGTCTGCACGATCTCGGGCGCGGTGCCGGCGTAGTCGGCGAAGTAGCTCTCGTGGTCGCCCGCCACCAGCCGCCGCACCTGGTGGTGGAAGTCGTCGGCCCACACGGCCGAGAGCCCCCATCCGCCTTCGCTCCGTGGCGTGACGACGTTGCGCTCGTTGCGCTCGTCCTCGGCGATCAGCACGAAGTGGCGGCCGGGGCCCAGCGACTCGGTGAGCCGCGCGGCCATCTCGGCCAGCACGTGGGTGGGCGAGTCGTCCACGATGGCGTGCGTGGCGTCGAGGCGCAGGCCGTCCACGTGGTACTCGTGCGCCCAGTGCAGCGCGTTGTGGATCACGAACTCGCGCACCGGCACGGCGTCGGCGCCGTCGTAGTTGACCGCCGCGCCCCACGGGGTGTGGTGGCGCTCGGTGAAGTACCGCCCGCTGGTGAAGGCGGGGAGGTAGTTCCCCTCGGGCCCCAGGTGGTTGTAGACCACGTCGAGGATCACCGCCAGCCCGCGCGCGTGCGCCGCGTCCACCAGCCGCCGCAGCCCCTCGGGCCCGCCGTACGCCGCGTCGGGGGCGTAGAGCCCCACCCCGTCGTACCCCCAGTTGCGGTCGCCGGGGAAGGAGGCGACGGGGAGCGGCTCGATGGCCGTGACCCCCAGGCTCACCAGGTGGTCGAGCTTCCCGATCGCCGCGTCGAAGGTCCCTTCCGGGGTGAAGGTGCCCACGTGCAGCTCGTAGATGACCAGCTCCTCGCGCGGCACCCCGGCCCACCCGTCGTCGGTCCACCGGAAGGCGGACGGGTCGACCACCTCCGACGGGTCGTGCACGCCGTCGGGCTGCGAGCGCGAGGCGGGGTCGGGGAAGGTGTCGGCGCCGTCGAGCCGGTAGCGGTAGCGCGACCCCGCGCCGATCCCCTCCAGCCGCCCGGCGAACCAGCCGTCGTCCACGCCCCGCGCGCCCCCATCCCCCCGTACCTCCGTACCCCCGTACCCCCGCGCCGCCTCGAGCGGGATCACCTCCTCGGCGCCGGGGCCGTAGACGATCACGTCCACCGTCTTATGTCCCGGCGCCCACACCCGGAACTCCACTCCACCCTCCACCACGTTGGCGCCGAACGGCAGCCGATACCGCTGTTCCTTCATCGCCCCTCTTTCTTCCGTGAACCGCACAGCACCTGCATCGAACGTCCCTCCAGCGTCACAGATTCGCCCGGCGCGACCGTCCTTGCGCCCTCCTCCAGCTCCGGCTCGTTGGTGTCGAGCACCACCGTCCACCGCTGCGAGCGCCCGAAGGTGGGGATGGTGAAGTCCATCGTCCCTCCGTCGGCGTTGAAGAGGATCAGGAAGTCGTCGTCCACGATCTGGCGCCCCTGATCGTCCCATTCCTCCATGGCGCCGCCGCCCAGCGCCATCCCGAAGCAGCGCACGAAGCCGGCGTTCCACTCCAGGTCGGTCATCTCGCGCCCGTCGGGGCGCAGCCAGGCCAGGTCCTTCACCTCGCTGCCGCGGATCTCGCGGCCGCGGAAGAACTTGCGGCGGCGGAAGGTGGGGTGCTCGCGGCGCAGGTGGGCCACCTTGCGGGTGAACTCGAGGAGGCAGCGCTTCTCGGGTGTCATCCGCCACCCCACCCAGCTGATCTCGTTGTCCTGGCAGTAGGCGTTGTTGTTGCCGCCCTGCGTCCGGCCGCACTCGTCGCCGGCCACCAGCATCGGCACGCCCTGGGACAGGAACAGGGTGGCGAGGAAGTTGCGCTGCTGCCGGGCTCGCAGCTCGGTGACCTCGGGGTCATCGGTGGGGCCCTCGACCCCGCAGTTCCAGGACCGGTTGTGGCTCTCGCCGTCGGTGTTGCCCTCGCCGTTGGCCTCGTTGTGCTTCTCGTTGTAGGAGACCAGGTCGCGCAGGGTGAACCCGTCATGGGCGGTGACGAAGTTGATGCTGGCCACCGGCCGGCGCGCGGAATGCTCGTACAGGTCGGCCGAGCCGGTGAGCCGGGCGGCGAACTCGCCGATGGTGGCCGGCTCGCCACGCCAGAAGTCGCGGACGGTGTCGCGGTATTTGCCGGTCCACTCGGTCCATTGCGGTGGGAAGTTGCCGACCTGGTAGCCGCCGGGGCCGACGTCCCAGGGCTCTGCGATCAGCTTCACCTGGCTCACCACCGGGTCCTGCTGCACGAGCTCGAAGAACGTCG
>DASWMA010000585.1:0-9216 GCA_036399995.1 Longimicrobium sp.
CATCGTGGCGCGGCTGGTGGAGGCGCGCGCGTCCGACGCCGAGTTCGCGGTGCTACAGCGGCAGGTGGCGGCCGACGTGCGCGCCGGTGCCCACCCCGCGGCCGCCGCCTCGGCGCGGGCGCGCGGGCTGATCATCGCCCGGCCCCCCGGCACCGCGCCCGCCGTGGCCATCCCCGGCGCGGAGGCACGGCCATGAGCGCGGCATCGGCACGGATCCGCGCCGCGCTGGCGGCGGTCTGCGCGGCGGCGGCGGCGCTCGCGGGGAGCGCGGGCGCGCAGGTCACCACCCCGCCCCTCGCCGCGCCCGCGAGCTGGGCGCTGGGCACCGGCGCCGGCCACGACGCGGAGAGCGGCGCGTGGATCCCGCAGCTCTCCACGGCGGGCCGCGTGCCGGCGCTGCGGTGGCGCGGGCTGGGCCTGGAGGGCACGGGCGAGATGATCGCGCTCCTTCCCGCCGAGGGCCCGGCGTCCGCGCGGGGGCTCGGCGGCGCGCGGCTCACGCTCTCGGGCGTGCACGACGGCGTGGCGGCGGGCCTTTGGGCGGGTGTCGGGGGTGGAGGGATGGCGCACGAAAGCAGGTCGGCTTCCCTCTTCTTCGCCGAGGCCGGCGGACAGTGGAGGTGGAAGGGGGTGGGCGTGTCACTGAGCCTGCGGGAGACGCAGGTGGGCCAGATCCCCGCCACCTTCCGCGACACGCTGATCGCCGCCACCGACACGTCGCCCGCGTTCCTCGTGCGGGTGGAGACGAGCCCCGAGGTTCCGGCGCGCCGCTACAACGAGGCGGAGCTGCTGGTGGAGCTGCCGTACGGCCCGGTGCGCCTGGAGGCGCGCAGCGGCGCCCGGCTGCAGCGCGGGGGCCGCGGCCCCACCACCTGGGCGCAGGCCGCCGCCGACGTGCGCCTGGGCCGCCGCGCGGCGCTCGCGCTCTCCGCCGGGCGGCTGCGCGGCACGCCCGAGCTGGCCAGCCCCTCGTCGCCCTTCCTGTCGCTGGCGCTGCGCGTGCTCCCCGGCCGTTCCGCACCCGCTTCGCTGGCGCCGGTGGCCGCCGCCGCGCCCACCGAGCGCGCGGCGTTCGAAGTCGCCTCGCAGGGGACGACCCGCACCTTCACCGTGCGCGCGGCCGGCGCCGCGCGCGTGGAGATCATGGCCGACTTCACCGACTGGCAGCCCCGCGCGCTGGACGCCGGCACCGAGCCGGGAACGTGGCGCGTGGCGCTGCCCGTCGCGCCCGGCACGTACCGCATCAACCTCCGCGTGGACGGCGCCGCGTGGGCCGCTCCGCCCGGCCTTCCCGACGTCGAAGACGAGTTCGGCGGGCGCGTGGGGCTGCTGGTGATCGACTGATCCCGGTTCCGGCTGAACTGCTTTCTCACACAGAGGCACAGAGACGCAGAGAACTGCGGGTTTTTCTCTGTGTCTCTGTGCCCTCTGTGTGACCTCAGCGAAGCTGGATCCGGCAACCATCCATGTGGATTCGGTATCATCCCGAATCCCCCGCTACGCCGGACTCTCACGGAGGGCACGGAGAACAAGAGGAACGGCCCGGAGACCGAGCGTCTCCGGGCCGTTCGTCATCGATCACCCTGCCGCCGCGTCATCGCTCCACGAAGAAGCGGACCTCGGCCTCTCCGCCCGGCGCCAGGTGCAGCCTCTGCTCGCCCGACTGCCCGGGCCTCAGCTCCACCCCCGGCGGCAGCGAGGCCAGCCGCACCGTGTACTCGCCGGGCTTCACCGCGAACGTGACCGTCCCGGACGAGCCGGTGGTGCGCGTTTCGACCACCTGGTTCGACGCGCCGCGCGAGATCGTGACCACCGCACCCGAGACGGGGATGATCGTGGTGTCTGCCTGGATCCACACCTCCACCGTGAAGTGCGCCAGCTCCGGCCCACTCGTGGTGTCGCCCGGCACCCCGGTCGTGTCGCCGGGAACGCCCGTGGTGTCGCCCGGCACGCCGGTGGTATCGCCGGGAACGCCCGTCGTGTCGCCGGGAACGTGGGTGGTGTCACCGGGCACGTGGGTCGTGTCGCCGGGAACGTGCGTCGTATCGCCCGGCACGTGGGTCGTGTCGCCGGGGACGTGGGTGGTATCGCCCGGCACGTGCGTGGTGTCGCCCGCCGCGGCGCCGTCGGCCACCAGCGGGGTGCGGGTGTCCAGCGTGGGCGACGAGGCGCCGTCGCACGCGCCGGCGATCGCCACCGCGATGAACAGGAGCCACGCCGCCGCCGTGCGGCGGGATCTCACGGGTTGTACCGCTCTCATGCAGCCTCGCTTGCAGGGGTGGGGACGCAACAGCGCGGACCGTCCGCGCTCGCTACCCACATGAACCCCGCCCCGCGCGCCGCCGTCACAGCGGCCGACAAACTGTGGCTTTCGCCTCACCCAGAGCCGCGGAGAAGCAGAGGAAACGCGGGTTGTTCTCCGCGTCTCTGCTGCTCTGCGTGACACCTGCCGTAAAAACTTTGGGATGGTCAGAAGACGGGGATTCCGAGCTCCGCCAGCGCGTCTCCGACGGTGTGGACGGAGCCGGTGACCAGGATGGTGCCGTGCGGCGCCATGGTCTCGGCGCGCTGGATGGCGGCCGCGAAGTCGGGGATGATGCGGATCGGCACGCCGGCGGACGCGCCGAGCCGCGCCTCGGCGTCCGCGGGGTCCCACCGGCGGTTCTCGGGGGAAGACGGGGCGACGGTGAGCACCGCCGCGTCGGAGCGGGCCAGGAGCGGCGGGAGCATCTCGCCCCACGCCTTGTCGTTCAGGATGGCGGTGAGGAGGACGACCGGCCGCGGCAGCCGCAGCCGGTCGAGCGACGCGGCCAGGCTGGCCACGCCGGCCGGGTTGTGCGCCACGTCGAGCACCCAGGTGGTCCCGCGCACGCGCTCCACCTGCAGCCGCCCCGGCCAGCGGACACCGGCGAAGCCGCGCTCCACCACCTCCCACGACGGCCGCAGGTCACGCGGAAGCACCCCCAGCAGCTCGGCCGCCACCGCCGCGTTGCGCGCCTGGTGCTCGCCGACCAGGGAGGTGTGCACCTCGCGCGACCCCCAGCGTGGCGACTCCTCCAGCTCGAACACCGTCCCCTCCAGCGACACCGCCACGTCGAACACCGCGTCGGCGCCCAGCTCCGTGAGCGGCGCGCCCACCTCGGCCGCGCGGCGCTGGAGCACGGAGAGCGGCCCGGGCGCCGTCTCGCCGGTGACGGCGGGGACGCCGGGCTTGAAGATGCCGGCCTTCTCGAACGCGATCGCGTCCAGCGACTCGCCCAGGTACTCGGTGTGGTCGCGCGCCACGTTGGTCACCGCGCACGCCTCGGGCACGATCACGTTGGTCGAGTCGAGCCGCCCGCCCAGCCCCACCTCCACCACCGCCAGCTCCACCCCGGCCTCGGCGAAGCAGAGGAAGGCGATGGCCGTGGTCGCCTCGAAGAAGGTGGCGCCGGTGCGCTCGATGGCGGGCCGCAGCCGCGCCTCGCACGCCAGCAGCAGCTCGCGCTCCACCGGCCGCCCGCCGATGCGGATGCGCTCGTCGAAGCGCACCAGGTGCGGCGAGGTGTAGAGCCCCACCGTGCGCGACGGGTCCGCCGCCCGCAGCGCCGCGTCGCACAGCGCGCTGACCGAGCCCTTCCCGTTGGTGCCGCCCACGTGCAGGCTGCGGAAGCGCCGGTGCGGGTCGCCCACCCCGGCCAGCAGCTCCTCGGTGCGCTCCAGCCCCCAGCGGATCCCGCCGGTGGGCCGCGCGAACAGCCATGCGCCCGGCTCGTCAGCCTTCATCCGAGATCACCCGTAAGCAGGCACCCCCTCGCGCCGCGGCGCAGAGGGGGAGATGGATGTGTCATCGTAGCGATCTTCATTCGACAGGCGCCGCGGGGGGCCCTCTCCCTGGCGCTTCGCGCCTGTCCCTCCCCCAAAACAACCTGGGGGAGGGACGGGTGCTCGCTTCGCTCGCGGCTACTTCGCGCGTGACGGGGAGCCAGTGCCGCGCGCCACCACCTCGGCTGCGCAGAAGCCGGTAGTCCGCGAAGGCGGACTTCGTGTGGTCGTTGCCGCGAATTCATTCGCCCGGCCCAATCCGCGCACCCGATGTCCCCCGCGTGGGAGGGAGTCCGGCACGCGGGGGGATAGGGGTGCTACCCCTCCGCCTGCGCGTACTCCACGGGCGCGGGGTGGCCCAGCATGTGGCGCAGCACGCGGGCGAGCTCGCCCTTCATCTTCCGGCGGTCCACGATCAGGTCCAGCATCCCGTGCTCCAGCAGGAACTCGGAACGCTGGAAGCCCTCGGGAAGCTCCTGCTTGATGGTCTGCTCGATCACCCGCGGCCCCGCGAAGCCGATCAGCGCGTGCGGCTCGGCCACGATGATGTCGCCCAGCATCGCGTAGCTCGCCGTCACCCCGCCGGTGGTGGGGTCGGTCAGGATGGAGACGTAGGGGATCCCCTCCTCGTGCAGCCGCGACAGCACCGCGCTGGTCTTGGCCATCTGCATCAGCGAGAAGATCCCCTCCATCATCCGCGCGCCGCCGCTCGCCGACACCACCAGGTAGGGAACGCGCTTCTCCAGCGCCCTCAGCCCCGCGCGCGCCAGCTTCTCGCCCACGACGGAGCCCATCGACCCGCCGATGAACGAGAAGTCCATCACCCCGATCGAGACGGGGATCCCCTCCAGCGTCCCCTCGCCCGTCACCACCGCCTCGCCGTGCGGGTTCTTGCGCTCGGCCTGGGCCAGGCGCTCGCGGTAGGGCTTCAGGTCCACGAACCCGAGCGGGTCGGCGCTGCGCAGGTCGCGGTCGGTCTCGCGGAACGAGCCCTCGTCGATCAGCATCGCCACGTAGCCGTCGGCGCCCAGGCGGTGGTGGTGCCCGCAGTTGGGGCACACCTGCCAGTTCTCCTTCAGCTTCTCGCGGTACAGGATCTCGCCGCAGCTGGGGCACTTCTCCCACACGTCGCCGGGGAGGTCGCGCCGGTCGGACGCCTGCAGGCGCGTCTTGGGCTTGCGGAACCAGGCCATTTCAGAAAGTGCGTGAGTGCGGAAGTGCGCGAGTGCGTGAGTGGTCCGTGCGGCGGTGCGCCGGATCGCGACGACCCGGCGCACTTCCGCACTCACGCACTCACGCACCTGTCGTTTTCTATCTAGATCGTGCCGTCTCGGCCGCCACCCGCTGCACCACCGCCACGGCCAGCAGGTTCACCAGCAGGAACGAGCCCCCGTAGCTGATGAAGGGGAGCGGGATGCCGGTGACCGGCATGATCCCCACCGTCATCCCCACGTTGATCAGCACGTGCGCGAACCAGCTGCCGAAGATGCCGATCGGCACCAGGGAGGCGAACGGGTCGTTGCTCTTCTCGGCGATCTTCACCAGCCGCCAGAAGATCAGCCCGAAGCAGGTCAGCGTAGCCAGCACCCCGATGAACCCCCACTCCTCGCCGATCACGGCAAAGATGAAGTCGGTGTGCTGCTCGGGAAGGAAGGCGCCGCGCTTCTGCGGGCCCTCCAGGTAGCCGCGGCCGAACCACCCGCCGCTGCCGATGGCCACCCGGCTCTGGATCAGGTTGTACCCGGCGCCCCGCGGGTCGATCATCGGGTCCAGGAACACCATGAAGCGGTTCTTCTGGTACGGCTGCAGCTTGTTCCACAGCGGCAGCGCCAGCGCCCCCGCCATGGCGTTGGCCAGCCAGATCGTCGCCTTCTCGGAGATGAACGCGTCGCGGCGGATCAGCACGATCAGCAGCAGCACGATGTACACCCCCCACACCTGCCAGCTGATCGACAGGAACAGCGACAGGATCGGCGACACCAGGAAGAAGATGGTGGTGAGCGGCGTGCCCGCCCAGAACAGGCACCACACCAGGATCGACGCGAACACCAGCGCCGACCCCAGGTCGGGCTGCAGCATCACCAGCCCCATCGGGAACATCACCACCACGATCGGCTTCCACAGCCCCCACAGCGTCTTGGGGGGCTCGCGCCACTCGCCCAGCACGCGCGCCAGCATCATGGCGGTGGCGATCTTGGCCATCTCGGCGGGCTGCAGCGTGAGCGGGCCGATCATCAGCCAGCTCTTGGTGCTGGCCGCCGTCCCCCGCCCGCCGCCGAAGAAGAGGGTGGCCACCAGCAGCACCAGCGCCAGCGCGTACGCCGGCTGCGCCCCCCACTCCAGCCACCCCACCGGCACGCGCAGGACGAAGGGCATCAGGATCAGCGCGAGCGAGAACCAGATCAGCTGCTGCCGCCACGCCCCCACCACCGCCGGGTCGGCCACGTCGAGCACGCCGGCGCTGTAGATCATGGCGATGCCGAACATCGCCAGCCCCACCACCAGCCCGAAGAGGAGCGGGTCGCCCAGCTGCAGGGTGCGGTAGCGCCTCACCGGCCCACCCCGCGCTTCGGTTCGAGCCCGCCGCCCATCACCATCTCGGCCCTCATGCCAGGGTGCGGTAGAGGGTGCTGGCGCCCAGCCCCACGGCGGCCGCGTACAGCGACGCCAGCAGCGAGGGGATCAGCAGCGCCATCAGCGAGCCGCCGGCGCCGGCCATGGCCAGCAGCACGAACAGCAGCAGGTTGTACAGCAGGGTGCCGGCGAAGAAGTAGGCCACCAGCGTGAGCGGGTCGTCGCCGGCCAGCCACTCGCGCGAGCGCGAGCCCAGGTACCCCAGGATCGCCAGCGCCAGCGACGCCCGGCCGAAGATGAAGTCGTTGGCCGACCCCTCCAGCAGCCCCAGGAAGAAGCCGAGCGCGGCCGCCGAGCCCGGGCGCAGCCGCCGCGAAGCCAGGAGCAGCGCCACCACCAGCAGGTCGGGGGCAAGGAAGCCCAGCCCCAGCCCTACCCGCAGCACGAAGTGGAACACCACCAGCGCCGCCACGAACACCAGGAACTTCCAGGGCGTCCCCTCCGTCATCCTCCACTCCTGTTCACCGTCGCGAGGGGGCCGCTCATGGCTGCGCCGGCGGCTGGAAGCCGGGCGGCACGCGCGGCTGCCCGGGGAACACCGGCCGCCCCGGAAGCTCGGGGGTGGGGTCCACCTGCCGCGGGCGCGGGCGGGGGCGCGGGCGCTGCGCCGGCTGGGCGCGCGGACGCGCGGGCGCCATGGGCGTGGCGGCGTCGGGCGCCACCGCGCGGGCGCTGGTGTCGGCCACCTCGGCCTGCATCAGGCGCACCCCCCAGGCGGCCGCCAGGTCGGCGTCGCTGCGCCCCGGCTGCGGGTCGCCCAGCACCAGCACGTGCCCCATCTGCGCGGGGTTCACCTGCGGGCGGATGTAGTAGGTGCGCTGCCACCCGCCGGCCTGCTTCCCCTGCCCGATCACCTTCCCCACCGGGATCCCCCGGGGGAAGAGCCCGCCGTCGCCCGAGGTCACCACCATCGACCCGGTGTCGGGGACGGTGTGGAAGGCCACCGGGGTCAGCGCCAGCACCCGCTCGCCCGCCGGGTCGTCGGCAGGGGTGGCGATCCCGTAGGTCTCGCCGTCCACCGTCATCACCGCCACCGCGAACCCCTCGCGCGTCCAGTCGATCGCCAGGCTCTCCGTCTCGCCGAGCCGCGACACCTTCCCCACCAAGCCTTCCGACGTCACCAGCGGCGCGTCCATCTTCACGCCGTCGGTGCTCCCCACCGACAGGCGGAGGGTGCCGCCGCCGCCGGGGCCGCTGATGCGGTCGGCCTCGGCGGGGACGAACGAGTAGGTGAGCCGCGGGCGGAAGCCCAGCAGCGAGCGCAGCTCGCGGTTCTCCACCGCCAGGTTGCTCTGCCCCACCAGGTGCGCGGCCAGCGAGTCGCGCTCGGCGCGCAGCGCCGCGGCGTCGGCGTAGCGGCCGGCGCGGTCGCTGGCGCCGTGCTGCATGGCCATCACCGGGTACAGCACGGTGCTGCGCACGGCGTGGCCCACCGCGTCGCGGTACGCGGGGGGGATCGCGAGCAGCAGCAGCGAAAGCACCGCGAAGGCGCCCGCGATCGCCAGGTCGCGCTTGCGGGCCCGCTCGCCGGACCCGCGCAGGTAGGGTCTGAATGTGCTCAGGAGGCCAACACTCCTCTGTACTTCGCGATGTCGTCCAGGATGCGTCCCGCGCCGCGCACCACGCAGGTGAGCGGCTCCTCGTCCACGTGGATCGGCAGGTTGGTCTCGCGCGCGATCAGCACGTCGAGCCCGCGGATCAGCGCCCCGCCGCCGGTCATCACGATCCCCCGGTCCACGATGTCGCTGGCCAGCTCGGGCGGGGTGATCTCGAGGGCGCGGCGCACGGCTTCCACGATCGCCTGGATCGGCTCCTGGATGCACTCGCGGATCTCCTGCGAGTGCACCCGCACCGTCTTGGGAATGCCGCTCACCAGGTCGCGCCCCTTCACGTCCATCTCCCGCTCGTCGCCGGTGCTGAAGGCGCTGCCGATCTGGATCTTGACCGCCTCGGCCGTGGCCTCGCCGATCATCAGGTTGTAGTTCTTGCGCAGGAAGGTGACGATGGCGATGTCGATCTCGTCGCCCCCCACCCGGATCGAGGTGTCGCACACGATCCCGCTGAGCGCGATCACCGCGATCTCCGTCGTCCCCCCGCCGATGTCGATCACCATGTTGCCGGTGGGCGTCTCCACCGGAAGCCCCACGCCGATCGCCGCCGCCATGGGCTCGGCCACCATGTAGACTTCCTTGGCCCCCGCGGCGGCGGCGCTCTGCCGCACCGCGCGGCGCTCCAGCTCGGTGATCCCCGACGGCACCCCCACCACCACGGTGGGCTTCAGCTTCAGCAGCCGCTTGGAGGTGACGCTCTGCAGGAAGTAGCGGAGCATGATCTCGGTCACGTCCACGTCGGCGATCACGCCGTCCTTCAGCGGGCGCACCGCGGTGATCCCCTCCGGGGTGCGGCCCAGCATGCGCTTGGCCTCGAGCCCGATCCCCTTGGGCTTGCCACTGGCCTTGTCGAGCGCGACCACGCTGGGCTCGTTCAGGACGATCCCTTCGCCCTTCACGTAGATCAGCGTGTTCGCCGTTCCCAGGTCGACGGCGATGTCGTTGACCGGGAGGAAGCTACCCTTCTTGAACCAGCCTAAAGCCATTGGCGGACCGAGACTCCCCGCCGGCGCGCAAGTGCGGCGCGCCGGACACGATCGGGCGGGCTACCACCCTGTTGTGCGAAGGACTTGCGGAATCCGAAAAAGCTACGCCCGCCTTCCCCCGCCCGCAACCCGAAAGCACGGCCCCGACCTTCACCGCGCCGCGCCCCGGCCCATGCACGGGC
>DASWMA010000586.1:0-1944 GCA_036399995.1 Longimicrobium sp.
GCTCCTGCTCCATCGCCATCCAGTCGCTGGTGGCGTGCCGTGCCGCACGGCGTGCCTTCACGCTCCCGGCCAGGTGGATGGCTCCGCCGTACAGCAGGAGCTTTTCCGTGAGCGTGGTCTTCCCCGCGTCGGGGTGGCTGATAATGGCGAAGGTCCGCCGTCGGCGGACCTCGGTTCCAAGCTGATCCATGATGGGTCCAGGTCAGACCGGCCGCCGCGGTCGCGCGAGGTGCGCGTGGCGGGGCGCGGTTTGCGCGCGTGGAATCTAACACCATGCACCGCAGGGCTCAACGTATCCGTACAGGCGCTGGCTGGAGAGGGGCGCCGAGCCCGCTGGTTGATCCTTCTCGGTTGCGATGGCCGTATTCCGTTGCTCCACAACAGGTTGCGCCGGGAACACCCGACAGGCGCGGGCGCGTCTTCCCTCCCGCTCCCCAACGCGAGCGGACACGGCGCTGTACATCATGGCGAGTTCGGGCACGGCAGCGAGCCGTGCCGCGGCACGCACCCTCCACCGGAACGGACGCCATGCACCGCTCGCTCTTTCTCCCCGCCGTTTTCGCCGCCGCATTCGGTCTCGCAGCCTGCGGCGAGAATACCACCGGCAGCACCGAGCCGGCCGCGCTGAACCCCGCCGAGGCGCGGGCCCTCGCCGCCGACTTCGGCGACCAGGACGGCGCGCTGCTCGATGGCGTGCCGGGCGGGAGCTTCGACCGGGTGCCGGCGGGCCCGATGGCGGCGGCCGTGGCCGTGACCACCACCTTCAGCCGCACGCGCACCTGCCCGGCGGGGGGCAGCGTGAAGCTGGAAGGCACGATGGTGCACAACGGCGACCCCGCCACCCGCACCGGCAGCCTGCAGTTCACCGCCACCCGCACCGAGAGCGCCTGCGCCTTCAGCCGCAACGGGGGCACGCTCACCATCAACGGCAACCCCAGCACCACGCTCACCGCCAGCCAGAGCTGGGCCAACGCCACCCCCGGCGTGCGCACCGCCACCAAGAAGGGGAGCTTCACCTGGGCCCGCAGCAACGGCGGCTCGGGCACCTGCGCCCTCGACGTGACCCACACCTGGGATCCGGCCACCCACACCCTGCGCGTGGTGGGCACCGTCTGCAACCAGACCATCGATCTCACGCGCACCTGGACGCGCGGCGCCTGACCGCCGCAGTGCCCGACATCCTCTTTTCTCTCACGGAGGGGACGGAGGACACGGAGGAACGGCGTCACACGCGGATGCCGGGGCTGTCCCTCCGTGAACCTCCGCGACCTCACCGGGAAGACGTTGTATCCGGGTCGGGATGGAGAACAAGAAGCGGCCCCGGGAGCCAATCCCGGGGCCGCTTTCGTTTCGTTCTCCCGACGCCCGTCAGGTGCCCGACGCGACCTGCCGCGTGTGGTGCTCCAGGTGCACCGCCACGAAGCGCATCGCCCGCGCCCCGGCGATGGTGCCGAAGAAGGGATGGGTGAGCTGCGCGCGCCCGGCGCGGTGCGCGCGCTCCATCTCGTGCTCGAAGCGCTCGCCCAGCTCGCGCAGCCGCCGCAGCACCTGCGCGCGCGGCGCCGTCACCTCGCCCGGCCGCGTCTCGCGCGGCGACGGGGGGCGCAGGGGGATGGAGCGGTGGAAGAGGATGTGCGGCAGCACCACCCAGCGCAGCAGCTTCTGCCGGAACGGCGAGACCTTCACCGGCAACCCCTGTCCGGTCATCAGCTCGCGGATGGCGGCCTCGTACACCAGCGACAGGTGCTCGGCCACCTGCGCCCGCGTCCACTTGCCGGCTCCCCAGGGCGCCTTCCACGCATCCTCGCGCAGCCCCTCGGCGCTGTCGAGGAAGGCGGCCAGCGCGGTGCGGTGCTCGTCCACGGCGTCGTCCCAGCGCGGGTCGTCGCGTTCGGCATGGCTCGACGCGGGGTCGTTGACGGCTGCCATGGCCATGGCTGCCTC
>DASWMA010000587.1:0-3631 GCA_036399995.1 Longimicrobium sp.
CCGGCCACGTTGCCTCGCGCGTCGATGGTCGTATCGGTCATGGGTCGGTTCTCGTTGTCGTCACCCGCTCGGACAGCGCGGCGGACGCGCCGCGGGCCCCTCTCCCCGCCAGCGACCTGGGGGAAGGAGGGGCCGGCCGGGGCACGGGATAAAGCTGGCGGTGGACGGCCCGAACCTCAAGCGCCCCACCCGACGAATCGCCGTCGGGCGACGGCCGGCCGGGAGCGCCGCGGCGTCAGAGCGCGGAGACGATGGAGCGGAGGTCGGCGGAGAGCGCCTGGATCACGGCGTCGCGCTCGGCGAAGAGATAGAAGTGGTCGCCGGGAAAGGTGCGCAGGCGGAACCCGGCCGTGGTGTGGCGGCCCCACGCCCGTGCCTCGTCTTCGCTCACCTTGCCGTCCCACAGGCCGGTGCAGGCGGTGATCGGCACGTCCACGGTGGCGCCGGGGGTGGGCGTGTACGTTTCGGTCATCGCCATGTCGGCACGCAGCACGGGAAGGACGAGCTGCAGCAGCTCCGGATGGTCGAGCAGCGCCTGCGGCATCCCGCCCAGGGTGCGCAGCTCGTCGATCAGCTCGCCTTCGGGAAGCCCGTGCACGTCGCGCTGCCGGCTGGGCACGTCGGGGGCGCGGCGGCCGCTGGCGAACAGGTGCACGGGCCCGGGCGCGCCGGTACGCGCCGCGTGGCGCGCCAGCTCGAAGGCGATCAGCGCGCCGTTGCTGTGGCCGAACATGGCCCAGGGCAGGTCGCGCCACCCCGCCAGCACGCCGGCCAGCGCCTCCACCAGCGGCTGCAGCCGGTCGAACGCCGGCTCGCGCACGCGGTTCTCGCGCCCGGGAAGCTGCACCGGGCACACCTCCACCTCGTCGGGGAGCAGGTCGGCCCAGCCGCGGAAGGCCGAGGCGCCGCCGCCGGCGTGCGGGAGCATCAAGAGCCGCAGCCGCGCTCCCGGGCGGGGGCGCGGCCGCTGAATCCACGGGTCCTTCACGGATATCGAGCTCATCGTTTTCCGTCACCGCCGCGACGCGCGCGAGGAGCGGCGCGGCGGATGGAGGCGGGTTTGCGCAGTGGCGGCATCAGGGACGGGTGCGATTCCCCGAGCCCAGGTAGCCGTTTCGTGCGCGAACTGAGGTCTGGGTCGGTGCCATGCTCTTCATCGGTACATCCTTAGGGTTTTTGAGCGGAGCCGCCGGGCCCACCGGGCTCCACAGGGGTACGACTGCCAGCTGGGGTTCCCGACAGTTCACGACAGCGGGCGCAGCAGTGTGGTGGGAGCCGAAATAAGGTCGTATTGCGAGGGCCGCGCAAGTCGTCCGTGAGCAACCAGCCAATTCTCGTAAACGCAATTGCACACGATGTTTACCCAGCGCCACCGAAGGCGCCGGACCGTGTCCCGACGCGTTCGTTCTGCGCCCTCGGGTTCGACCGCGCCGGGTGCGGTTTCGATGCGGCTAACCCTTATACAGGGGTTGCAGTTGGACGCTGCTCGCGACAACTGTTGTTTATCCTGGCCAAACCGCCCCCTTGCATTCTCCGGACCGGTCGCCATCCGGGCCATGGATGAGCCTCGCGGATCGTGGCCGGTCACCCGCGGCGGCACCCCGCGGCGGCGGCCGCGTGGGAGCCGCGGGTTGTTCGGGGGCGGGCCGGGCGCCAGAATGTCTCCCGTGCGCGATGGCCGTGAACCGGGGAGATCGGTGGAGGGGCGTGGGATGGCGAAGCACTGGCTGATGAAGAGCGAGCCCGGGGTGTATTCCATCGACCACCTGGCCCGCGACGGGAGCACGTCGTGGGAGGGCGTGCGCAACTACCAGGCGCGCAACTTCATGCGCGACGAGATGCGGGTGGGCGACCCCGTGCTGTACTACCACAGCAACGCGGAGCCCACGGGCGTGGCCGGGCTGGCGCGCGTGGCGCGCACCGGCTACCCCGACCCCAGCGCGCGCGACCCGCAGAGCGACTACTTCGACCCCAAGGCCGGCGACGACGACCCGCGCTGGTACATGGTGGACATCGAGTTCGTGGAGCGCTTCCCGCGCGTGGTCACGCTCGACGAGCTGCGCGCCGCCCCCGGGCTGGAGAAGATGCTGGTGATCAACAAGAGCCGGCTCTCCGTTCAGCCGGTCACCCCGCGCGAGTTCGAGATCGTGGTGGAGCTCGGCCGCGCCGGCTGATCATCACCCGGATTCCGCTCGCGCCGAGGGTCGCACCGCCCCGGCCGCCGGACGAACCCGCCCGGCTCCGGCCGTCGAGAACCGATGCCGGGGCTGAACCCATACCGCACCGAACCGTGACCCTGTCGCCCGACCTGGCCGCATCCGCCACCCCCTTCGGCGGCGCCACGCACCTACAGTGCACCCGCTGCGGCGCGTCGTACAGCGAGGCGGAGCCGCACCGCCTGTCGCCCTGCTGCGAGAAGCCGCTGTACCCGCGCTACGACCTGGAGGCCATCCGCACCCGGCTGCGGCGCGACGAGCTGGCCTGCCGCAGCGCCGACCTGTGGCGCTACGCCGAGCTCCTTCCCGTGCGCGACGCGCGCAACGCCGTGCGCCTGGGCGAGGGGTGGACGCCGCTGGTGGAGACGCCGCGCCTGGCCGACCGGCTGGGCGTGGCCCGCGTGTGGGTGAAGGACGAGGGGCAGAACCCCACCGCCTCCTTCAAGGCGCGCGGGCTGTGCATGGCCGTGTCGCGCGCCAGGGAGCTGGGGATCACCGAGGTGGCGATCCCCTCGGCCGGCAACGCGGGGAGCGCCACTGCGGCCTACGCCGCCGCCGCCGGGATGCGCGCGCACGTGGTGGTGCCCAGCGACACGCCGCTCCCCATCATGGCCGAGATGCGCGCGCTGGGTGCCCACGTGGAGATGGTGGACGGGCTGATCACCGACTGCGCGGTGCGGGTGGCGCAGGGCGCGCGCGAGCACGGCTGGTTCGACATCTCGACCCTCAAGGAGCCCTACCGGGTGGAGGGGAAGAAGACGATGGGGTACGAGGTGGCCGAGCAGCTCGGCTGGACCCTTCCCGACGTGATCGTCTACCCCACGGGCGGCGGCACCGGGCTGGTGGGGATGTGGAAGGCGTTCGCCGAGATGGAGGCGCTGGGTTGGATCGGCCCCGCGCGGCCGCGGATGGTGTCGGTGCAGGCGTCGGGGTGCGCCCCCATCGTCCGCGCGTGGGAGGCGGGGGCCGGCGAGGCGGCGCCGTGGGAGAACGCGCACACCTACGCGTCGGGGCTGCGGGTGCCGCGTGCCGTGGGCGACTTTTTGATGCTCGACGCGATCCGCGCCTCCGGCGGCTGCGGCGTGGCCGTGCCCGACGAGGAGATGCGCTGGTGGACGCCGATCGTGGGCGGCGACACGGGGATCTTCTGCGCCCCCGAGGGCGCCGCCACCGCCGCCGCCGCCGCGCGCCTGCGCGACCAGGCATGGCTGCGCGAGAGCGACACCGTGGTCCTCTTCAACACCGGCAGCGGGCTGAAGTACGTGGGGAGGTAGACCCGCCCCGAGACCTGTCGTGCGTGGAGGCACGGAGCCCGAGACCGGCAAGCCGTTCTCTGTGGCTCTGTGCCTCTGTGTGATACCAGATGCGGTGATCGACTGTGCATTCCCTCCCCCGTCATCCTGAGGCCCGACCAC
>DASWMA010000588.1:0-2024 GCA_036399995.1 Longimicrobium sp.
CACCCCCACCTGACGCGTCCCCGGGTCGGCCACCGGGTCCACCCGCGACACGGTGCCCTGGTAGGTGCGCCCGGGCTGGCTGTTCAGCGTGAACTCCACCGGCTGGCCCTCGCGGACCGACGCGGCCTGCTCCACCGGCACCTGCCCCTTCAGCTCCAGCTGGCGCGAGTCGACCACGGTCACGATCACCGCGCCCACGCTCACCGCCTCGCCGCTCTGCACCGGGCGCGCGCTCACGCGGCCGGTGAGGGGGGAGACGACGCGGGTGCGCGACGCCTGCTCGCTGGCGCCGGCCGCGCCGGCGCGCGCCGCGGCCAGCTGCGCGCGGGCCGCCGCCACCTGCGTCTCGGCCGCGCGGTAGCTGATCTCGCTCATCGCCCCGGCGTCGCGCAGCGTTCTGGCCGACTCGAGCTGGCGCTGCGCCTGGGCCAGCGCGGCCTGCGCCCCCGCCACCTGCGCGGCGGCCCCGCCGGCCTGGCTCTGGATCCCCTGCGCCTCGATCCGCGCGAGGACCTGCCCCTGGCGCACCGCGCTGCCGCGGTCCACGGCAAGGCCCTCGACGACACCCGGCACCTGCGCCTTCACCTCCACCACGCGGAACGGCTCCAGCGAGCCCGTCAGCGCCACGCCGCCGCGGAGCTCCGTGGTGGCGGCGGTGGCGAGATCCGTCGGGGCCAGCGCCAGCTCCGGCGCGGCGGGGGCGCTCTCGCCCCGCGCCTCTTCGGGGGCGCCGCCGCCGCACGCGGCCAGCAGCGCGATCATCCCGGTCACAAGGGCTGCGCGGGCGGCCGTGCGTCCGCGCGGCGACTCGATCTTCATCACCGTCTCCAGAGAGTTGAGTGGGATGTGCATCACTGGGCCGTCCCCCCGGTGGCGCGCTCCACGCGCGCCGCGGCGATGCGAAGGTCGGCGATGGCCTGCGCCAGGTTGCTGCGCGCCTGCAGCAGCTCCAGGCGGCTCTGCGACACCTCGAGCTGCGTGGCCAGCCCGCGCTGGTAGCGCAGCACGGTCAGGTCGTACACGCGCTGCGCGGCCTGCACCGTGGTCTGCCGCGCGGCGATTGCCGTGCGGGCGCGCTCGGCCTCGCCGCGCGCCTGCTCGTACTCCACCTGCACCCCTTCGCGCAGCTGCGAAAGCTGCAGGCGGGCACGCTCGGCCTCGATGCGGGCCTGCTGCAGATCGGCGGTGCGCTGCCCGCCGCTGAAGATGGGCACCGACACGGCCAGCGTGGCCGCCGCGTCGCCGCGCCACTCCTCGCCCAGCGCGAACATGCTGGAGGGCTGCAGCTGCCGCCCGTAGTGCGCCTGCACCGACACGCTGGGGAGGAAGGC
Organism: Longimicrobium sp.; assembly: GCA_036399995.1. Taxonomy (GTDB): domain Bacteria; phylum Gemmatimonadota; class Gemmatimonadetes; order Longimicrobiales; family Longimicrobiaceae; genus Longimicrobium. The sequence goes on from DASWMA010000588.1 coordinate 1,332, forward strand.
CCCGCGCGCGATGCGGATCCCCTCTTCGCGGATGGCGAGCTGCCGCTCGGCCACCGCCACCGAGGCGCGCTGCGCGGTGGCCAGTGCCGCGTCGGCGTCGGCCGCCACCCGGGCGGGCGCGTCGAGCGGGCTGGTGAGCCGCAGCGGCTGCCCGGCGGGAAGGTTCAGCAGGCGCTTCAGCTCCAGCAGCGCCAGCTGCGCGGCGTTCTCGGCCTGCACCAGCTGCGGGCGCAGGTTGTCGCGCGAGACCTCGGCGCGCAGCACCTCGAGGTCGCTGCTCTCGCCGGCGCGCTGCCGCAGCCGCTCCTGCGCCAGGAACGCCTCGGCCTGCTCCAGCGCCGCGCGGGCGATGCCGGCCAGCTCCTGCGCCAGCTGCGCCTGCGTGTAGGCGGTGCGCACCTGCAGGGTGATCTCGGCCTCGCGCTCCACCAGGGTGAGCTCGGCCGCGCTCCGGTAGCTGCGCGCGATGCGCAGCGCCGCGCCGGTGCGCCCGCCCGAGAACAGCGTCTGGCTGCCGCTGAGGGTGGCCGTGTAGGTGTTCTCCTGCCCGAAGGGGAGCCCGCTGAACAGGCTGCCCAGCCCGATCAGCCCCGCCGCGGGGGTGTTGCGCTCGAGGTAGCTCACGCGCTGGGCGAGCGGCGCGGTGCTGTCGGGCGCAAAGCGCAGCGAGTCGGGCAGGCTGATCCCGCCGCC
>DASWMA010000589.1:0-4884 GCA_036399995.1 Longimicrobium sp.
CGATCGCGTCGATCATCGCCCCCTCGGCGTCGGCGTCGAGGCAGCGCACGGGGCTCGGGTCGCTCGCGGCGTTCAGGTCATCGGGAAGCGTATCCGGCCGCGCCGCCACGATCCCCCCGATCGACACCACGTGGCTGCCGACGGTGATCCCCGCGTGCACGAGGAGCGCCCTGGCCAGCGCCCCCGCGGCCACCCGCGCCGCCGTCTCGCGCGCGCTGGCCCGCTCCAGGATGTCGCGGGCGTCGGTGCGGTCGTACTTCAGCGCGCCCACCAGGTCGGCGTGGCCGGGGCGCGGGAAGAACACGCGGCGCATCGCCTCGTCGTCGCCCGCGTTCCCCACCGGGGCGGGCGACATGGCATCGGTCCAGTTGGCCCAGTCGCGGTTGTGCACCAGCAGCGTGACCGGCGACCCCAGCGTCTCGCCGTGGCGCACGCCGGAGAGGATCTCGGCGCGGTCGCTCTCGATGCGCATGCGCCCGCCGCGGCCGTAGCCGCCCTGGCGGCGGCGCAGCTCGTGGTCGATCGCCTCGGAAGCGATCGCGACGCCGGCGGGGAGGCCCTCCACCACGGCGGCCAGGGCCGGGCCGTGGCTTTCGCCCGCGGTGGTGAAACGAATGCGGCTCATCCCCTAAAAGAACAGCGGGGGCCCGGCCTTCGCCAGCCCCCCGCCGTCCATCTTCGCGGCGCCGCGCGGTTTACGGCACCAGGTCGGCGGCCGTGATCGGCAGCGACACCACCCCGCGGCTGGTGATCGCGTAGATGCGCAGCGCCACCGCGCCGGGGTCGGTCCCGGCCCGCGGCGCCACCACCAGCGCCCCCACCACCGGGTCGCGCGTGTACACGCGCTTGACCCGGAAGAAGTTGAAGTTGTCGATCACGTCCACGTACGGCCCCTGCGCGTCGAGCCCCGACACGAAGGAGAGGCGGAAGCTGCCGCCGGGGTAGCCGGAGTTCCCCGGGTGCATGGCCACGCCGCCCGCGGGCGAGCCGGCCGCCACCACGCCCTGGAGGCGCAGCGCGCTGTTGAAGTAGTACGCCTGCGCGCCGCGCGCCACCCCCAGCGAGCCGTCCCGGTTCAGCCCCAGCCCGATCACCCGCTCGGCCGTGTTGCTGATCAGGTCGCGCACGTCGCCCACCAGCACCAGCGAGTCGCCGCCCACCGGGGCGTTGAACAGCGGGATGCGGGCGTTGGTCCGCGCGCCCTCGCCCACGGCGATGTAGTTGCGGTCGCCGCTGGCGGCCACGAAGGTGGTGTCGGACAGCCCCACCTGGGCGATGTCGGCGCCGATGTCGACGCGCGTGTCGTACCTGCCGCCGAGCGCGTTGGGCGGCTGGCTGCGCTGCGCGGCCAGCGCGGCGCTCACGTCGGTGGGGCGGCCGGTGATGCACGCCGGGTCGGCCGTGTCGCCGAAGCGCCGGCGCGGGCACACCATCAGCTCCTTCGAGCCGGTCACCAGGAACGCCGAGTCGGCGTTCACCACGATCGCCTTCCCCGCCGTGTGGCGGTCCACGTAGCCGGTGAAGATCTCCGAGCGCGTCTTGCGCGAGTCGAAGATGCGCACCGTGCCGTCGGCCGCCGAGGCGGTGGGGCGGGTGGAGTACACCAGCAGCCCGTTGCTGGCCTGCGCGATGAACTGCGGCCGGTCGGAGTAGTCGGTCACCGTGACGCCGCTCACCTCCTGCGCCGGCTCGGTGGAGAACTCGACCGAGAAGAGCCGCTCGTTCTGCGTGAAGATGCGCCGGTCCTGCGCCTCGGCCAGCACCCCGCCCGTGAGCGGGACCACCGAGATGTTGGTGCCGCCGCTGTTGGCCACGTACAGCGAGTCGCCGAAGCGGCCCAGCGCCAGCCCCCAGGGCTGCGACCCCACCCGCACCGGCTCGCCGTAGCTCAGCCCGCCCAGCGGGAGCACCTCCACCCGGTTGCGGGTGAAGTTGGAAAGGAACACCCGGCTGCCGTCGGCCAGCAGGTCGGCCAGCAGGTCGCCCTGGTTCGGCGGCGGGATGGTGAGCCCGCGCGCCACGAAGGTGGTGTACAGCTTCCCCGGGAGCGTGGACACGTGCGCCCCGGCCAGCGTGGCGCACGGCTGCGCCTGCGAGCTGTTGGTGGAGACGGCCGCGCCGCAGTTCCCCGACGGGTCCTTCGCCCAGGCGGTCACGTCGAGCCGCAGGGTGAGCGTGTCGAGCCCGGTGAGCGGCACCCCCGACAGCCCGATGTACCCGCTGTCGGCCGTGGCGCGCACCCGCCGGGTGAGCACCGCGATGGTGTCGTCCTTCGCCGTGCCGCGCCGGATGGCCAGCACCGTGACCCCCACCGAGTCGACCCGCGTCTCGTCCACCGCCTGCACGCTCACGCGGATCGAGTCGTCGATCTCCACCCGCGCGGGCACGCTGGCGTCGAAGGTCACCCGCGGCGCCGTGGTGTCGGGCGCCGGGGCGGTGATGTTGAGCGACACCGGGCGCGAAACGCCCTGCAGGTTGGCCCCCGAGGTGGCGGTCAGCTGCAGCGCCACCGCCCCCTGCACGTTGGGGATCGGCACGGTGATGGTCGTGTCGAGCACCGCGCGCGGCTGGGTGAGCGTGAGCGTGCTGTCGAAGGTGAACGCCCCCGTGGCCCGGATGCGCACGCTGCGGATCAGGTCCACCGAGTCGACCGCCTGCAGCCGGGTGAGGAACTGCTGCCCGCCGCGGTACACGGTGTCGGGCGGCAGCGGGGCCAGCAGCGAGACGCGCGGGCCGCCCAGGTTCACCTGCGCGGTGTCGGCGCCGGCGGTGCCGGCGCTGTCGTAGGCGGTCACCACCACGAAGATCCCGCGCTCGGTGCTGCGGTCGGTGGTGGCCAGCAGGTAGCGCTGCAGCACGGTGTCGCGCACCGCGGCGGGGAGCCCCTCGAGCACCACGGTCTTGCGGGCGAAGCGGTCCACGCGCGTCTGGGTGCCGAGCGCCGGGTCGCCGCGCAGGGCATAGCCGGTGAACACCACCGAGTCGAGCCGCACGTTGTCGGTGGCGCGCGCCTTCACGTACACCGAGTCGCCCACGGCGATGCTGGTGCCCGTGGCCTCGGGGAACTCGAGCACCACCGTCGGGGCGATCGCGTCGGCGCTGCCGCCCCCCCCGCCGCCGCCTCCACCACCCCCGCCGCCGCCGCCGGGCCCGAACAGGTTGGAGCCCTCGCACGCCGCCAGCCCGGGGCCGGCGGCGGCGAGCAGAAGGAAAGCGGCGAGGCGCCGCGCGATGGGACGGGGCACGATGAACCTCCGTGGGTGGGAACCGCTCGGCCGGAAGAGCACGTTCAGCTCTCCTCGACGATGTGGGGGGTGACCATGATCAGCAGGTCACGCTTGATCTCCTGGCTGCGGCTGGAGCGGAAGAGCGCGCCCAGGAAGGGGATGTCCATCAGGAAGGGGATCCCGGTGCGGGTCTGGGTGACCTCGGTCACCGTCAGCCCGCCGATCACCGCGGTCTCGCCGTCGCGCACCATCACCCGGGTGTCGCCCTGCTGCTGCAGGAACTGCACGCCGATCTCGCCGGCGGCCGGGGCGGCGCTCGAGCGCTCGGCGTGCAGCTGCAGCAGCACGCGGCGGTCGTTGGTCACCTGCGGGGTCACGATCAGGCGGATGCCGGTCTCCACCAGCTGCGCGGTGGCGCGCGGCACCCCGGCGGCCGCGCCGCTGTTGGCCGAGCCCAGGTCGACCACGCGGATCGGGGTGCGCTCGCCCACCCAGATCTGCGCCTCGTGGTTGCTGCTGGTGGTCACCACCGGCGCCGCCTGCACGTCCGACAGCTCGGCGGTCTGCAGCGCCTCGATGAAGTTGACCAGCGTGTAGCGCCCCAGCACCAGCGAGGTCAGCACCTGCAGCGCGGGGTCGCTCACCCGGGCGTTGGCGTTGCCCAGCGCGGCGATCGAGCTGCCGCCCAGCGACACCACGTTGGTGTTGGTGTTGCCGGTGCCGTCGGGGTTGGGCACGCTCACCACCTCGTTCAGCGAGTTGCCGCGCGAGTCCTTCAGGTCGTACACGATGCCGAGCGCCTCGGCGTCGGTGCGGTTGATGAACACGATCTTGGCCTGGATCGCCACCTGCGGCGTGCGCACGTCGAGCTGGGTGACCAGGCGCTCGAAGTCTTCGATCACGCTGGGCACGTCGGTGGCGATCAGCGTGTTGGTGGTGCGGTTCACGCTCACCGAGCCGCGCTCGCTCTTCAGCTCGGTGAGGGTGGCCTGCATCTCCTCCACCGGCACGTAGTTGATGCGGAAGGTGCGGGTCACCAGCGGCTCCAGCGTCTCGCGCTCGGCCAGCTTGGCGATGCGGTCCACGCGGATGATCCCGCTCTGCGGGTCTTCCTGCGCCGCCAGGTCGTACGCCTGCAGCAGGCTGCGCAGCGCCAGGTCCCACGGCTGGTTGGTGAAGGTCACGTACTCCACGCGGATCCCCCCCACCTCGGCGCCGGGGACGATGGAGCGCCCGGTGAGCTCGGCGAAGGTGGCCAGCACGTCACGCATGTCGGTGTTCTCGAAGGTCACCGTGATGGGACGCGCGCGGCTGCGCTGCTGCTGCTGCTGCGGCGCCGGCCGCTGCGAGGTGCCCACGTTCGACGCGTACGACGGCGCCGCCGCGGGCTCGGCCCCGCCGGCGTGCGCCGCGCCCGAGCTCCACGGCTGGAACGCCTGCGCCCCCGACTGGATGGTGACGCGCAGCCCCCCCTCGACCCGGGTGACCGTGTAGGGGTAGCCGCGCTCCAGGTCGACCACCACGCGCACCACGTCGTCGGTGTGCTGGCTGGTGCGCACCCCCTTCACCCCGCCGCGGTTCAGCCCTTCGTAGCGCCCCGACGACAGCTCGCTGCGGGCGCCCTGGATGTCGACCACCACCCGGGCCGGGCCCTGCA
>DASWMA010000590.1:0-7249 GCA_036399995.1 Longimicrobium sp.
GCCGGGCTCGTGCACGTGCGTGCAGTCGGGGTAGCGGCACTCGTGGCGGTACGGCTCGAACTCGGGGAAGTAGAACTGCAGGTTCTGGGTGTCCACCTCCCACAGCCCCAGCTCGCGCAGCCCCGGGGTGTCGGCCACGTAACCGCCGCACTCCAGCGGGATCAGCTGCGCCGTGACCGTGGTGTGCCGCCCCTTGTTCAGCGCCTCGCTCACCGCCGACACGCGCAGCCCCAGCCCCGGCTGCATCGCGTTCAGCAGGCTGCTCTTCCCCACCCCCGACGGCCCGGTGAGCGCCGAGGTGCACCCGCACAGCGCGTCGCGCAGGTCGTCTACCCCCACCCCCTGCTTGGCGGCGGTGAACAGGAGCCGGTACCCCGCCCGCTCGTACGGCGAGAAGGTCCGCCGCGCCTCGGCCTCGCCCGCCACGTCCACCTTGTTGACCACGATCACGGGGCGGATCCCCGCGTCTTCGGCGATCACCAGGAAGCGGTCGAGCATGCGCAGGTGCGGCACCGGGTTGGCGGCCGCGAACACGATCATCACCTGGTCGAGGTTGGCGGCGATCACCTTGGGGCGGGGCGCCTTCCCCGGCGCGCGGCGCGACAGCACGGTGCTGCGGTCGTGCACCTTCATGATCGACCACGCCTCGCCGGTGCCGGCCTGCTCGCGCTCCATGTCCACGCGGTCGCCCACCACCACCATGTCGCCCGAGCGGTCGTCGCGCTTCAGCTTGCCGCGCAGGCCGGCCTCCACCACGCCCCCGGGTGTCTCCACCTCGTACACGCCGCCCTGCTTGCGCAGCACCGTCCCGGTCAGCATGGCGAAGCCCGGAATGAGGGAGTGACGGGAGAAAGGGGGGCGGCGAAGGGCCGGGCGGCCGGTTCGCGGGAACGCAAAGGGCACCCCGCCGCGTGGCGGGGTGCCCTGTCGCCGTAATCCGCCGGAGCGCTCATACGGTGGCGAAGGAGGCCAGCGCCTCGCCCATCTCGCCCTCGCGCAGGCGCTTGAGCGCGCGGTCGCGAAGCTGGCGGATGCGCTCGCGGGTCACGCCCAGGATGTCGCCGATCTCCTCCAGCGTGTGCTCGCGCCCGCCCTCGAGCCCGAAGTAGAGCTTGAGCACCTTGGCGTCGCGCGGCTGCAGCGTGCCCAGCGCCTTCTCGACCCGCTCCGACAGCAGCCGCTCTTCCACCTCGTCTTCGGTGACGATCGCCTCTTCGGCGATGAAGCGGTCCATCAGCTGGCTGTCGTCGCTGTCGCCGATCGGCGCGTCGAGGCGGATCTCGGCGGCGTTCAGCGTCTGCAGGCTCTCCACGATCTCGGCGGAAAGGCCGGTGGCCTCGCTGAGCTCCTGGGGCGAGGGGTCGCGCCGCAGCTCCTGCTTGAGCCGCTCGCGCTCGCGGAAGATCTTGGCCAGGTCGCTGGCGCGGTTCAGCGGCACGCGCACGCTGCGCCCCTGGTTGGCCAGCGCCGACAGGATCGCCTGGCGGATCCACCACACGGCGTAGGAGATGAACTTCACCCCCTGGTCGGGATCGAACTTCCGCGCGGCCGTCACCAGCCCCACGTTCCCCTCCTGGATCAGGTCCGAGAGGGAGACGCCGCGGTTCTGGTACTTCTTGGCCACGCTGATCACGAAGCGGAGGTTGGCGCGCACCAGCTCGTTGATGGCGTCTTCCTCGCCCGCGCGCGCGCGGGTGCCCAGCTCGATCTCCTCGGTGCCGGTGAGCAGCTTGTGCGTGCTCACCTCCTTGAGGTACTGGTCGAGACTGGACTGATCCTCGTTGGGCGCGCCGAACTCGCCGTCCAGCCGGGGGGCCGTCCGCTTGCGCTTGCGTGCCGGGGTGTCCTTCTTCCGCGCTGCCGTAGCCATGTCGTCACGTCGCTGATCTGCCTCGCGGTGCCGCGCGCCAACGTGGCGGCGTGCATGCCGAAAGGTGGTGGCCCTGCAAAACATCTGCCCGCCGGTGAAACGAAACCCGCCCGGCGCTGTGGTGCGGCCGGGCGGGAGGCGACGAGAAACGCGGGATTCTGCTCCGCGTTACGCCGGTTCCCCTCCCAGCCTGGACGGCACTGCGCCCCAGAGCCGCATCGGCACGCCGAGGCGGGCCCGGCGTGCGCCGGTCCGGATCTGGTGCGTGCTGTCCCGCGTGGTGCTCATGTGCACGAGGTGCCTGTAGGATTCCGGCGGCCGCTCCCTTTCCGGAGCGATGGGGGCGCACAAGGTAGTGCGGTACCCCTGCCCCGTCAACGGTGAAGAACGCGCCAGGCGCGTCGCATCCGCACAGGTGAATACCGCTGCATTCGCCCCAGGTTCCTCTTGCGGTGGGCCAGCTTTTGGCCGGGCACGAGCTTGCGCGCCGCGCCGCTTTTCCGCGGCCCCTCCGGCGCGGCCCCACCATCACCACGATATCCTGTCGGGCAACGGATTGGCAGATTATCCTGCCGAACGACGGAGCAGTTCGGGTGCCATCCTCTTCGCGCCCGCTGCTGCGCGCCTTCCCTCCCCCCTCCTCCGACAGCGGCACCTCGGCGGCAACGCCTCCCGTGGCGTCACCCACCCCCGCCCGCGGCGGCGGTGACGCACCGGGCGTGACGTACGCGAGGCCGGTCTCCACACGGGGGCCGGCCTCGGTTCACTCCGCGGCCGAACATTGTTTCACACGGAGTCAACGGAGTCAGCGGAGTGAACGGAGGAACACCTCAGCTTCCGTGGACTCCGTTGACTCCGCTGACTCCGTGTGAAACCCTTGGCCGTCATCGATCGCGCAACGACCTTCGCGAACGCCGGATCACTCCGGCTTCTTCTGCACCTTCTCCTCGGGCGGGATCAGCGACCTGTGGATCCCCATGGCGGCGCGGGTGCCCTCGTAGGCGGCGCGGGTCACCAGGCGCGTGCCGGGGGTGATGTCGCCCGCGGCGTACACGCCGGGAACGGTGGTGGCGAAGTCCTTGTCCACCTCCAGGATCCCCTCGGCGTCCTGCTCGCACCCCATGTCCAGCGGAAGGGTGCTTCCCGCGCCGGTGGCGATGTGGAAGAAGAGCGCGTCGAACGGCTCGCTCCCCCCGTCGTGGAACACCACCCGCTCCAGCCGTCCGTCCGTCCCCTCCAGCCGGGTGATGGCCCGCTTGTCCACGCCGATGTCGTGCTGGGCCAGCGTCTCGAGCGCCTCGGGCGACATGTCGCGGTCGTGGCTGTGGGTGAGCACCGTGAGCTGGTCGGTCCACACCAGGAAGTACAGCGCGTACTTCGCGATCGCCGTTCCCCAGCCGATGACCCCCACCTTCTTGCCGGTGATGGTGGGGCCGTCGCAGTCGGGGCAGTGCCAGATGCTGGTGCCGTACAGCTCGTCGAAGCCGGGGATCTCGGGCTTGATGTCCTTGAGCCCCGTGGCGAAGAGGATGCGCCGCGAGCGGAACTCGCGGTCGTCGGCCAGCGTCACCACGAAGTCGTCGACCTGGCCGCCCACGCTCTTCACCACCGCCGCCTCGAGCTCGGCGCCGGCGGAGGTGGCCTGCTCGCGGCCGATGCGGCGCAGCTCCAGCGGCGAGGGGTCGTCCACGCCGAAGTAGCCGTGCACCGCCCAGGTCACCTTGTTGCGCGGGTCCTGCGCGTCGAACAGGCGCACGCTGCGGCGGTAGCGCGACAGCCACAGCGCCGCGGCCAGCCCCGCCGGCCCGCCGCCGATCACGATCACGTCGTACTGCTCCACGTCCGGCATTCCGCTTCCATTGTCTGGGGGGATGGGTCGACGGGGCCGGGACGGGTGCAATCGGCGCGCCCCGTGCTCCTCAGCAAGGCATCCGGGGTTTTCCGGCGTCGTTCCGGCGCGGAAACGCCACGATGCGTGAGGGATGCGCGCCCGGAGGGCCGGGACGCCGCCGCGCCGTGAGGGAGGTCGACGGATCGGCTGGATGGCCGGCGCGGCGGTGGCCCGGCTGCGTTGGGCACGGTTGTATCGTGCCCTACGCAGTGCGCAGCCCGGCCCGGAGCGCAGCGGAGGGACACGCCCGCACCCCGCCCTTCCGTCGTCCGACCGGATGGCTGGCGATGAGACCGGCGGGTGGTGGCGCGCCGTCGCCTCCGCCCTATGTTGGTGCCGCTCACCCGGCGCGAGACGGTTCCCCTGGAGGTGTGGTTTTGATCGAGGCGGTGGTGTTCGACTTCGACGGAACGATCTTCGACAGCGAGACGCACGAGTACGAGTGCGTCCGCGAGCTGTTCGCCGAGCACGGCGCCGAGCTGCCGCTGGAGGTGTGGGGCGAGTGCGTGGGGCGCGAGGCGGGGTTCTTCGACCCCTATGCCTACCTGGAGGAGCGGACCGGCGCGCCCGTGGACCGCGACGCGCTCGACCGGCGCCGCCGCGAGCAGTTCCTGCGGCGCATCGAGGGCGAGGGCGCGATCCCCGGCGTGGAGGAGGCGCTGCGGGCGGCCCGGTCGCTGGGGCTGAAGGTGGGGCTGGCGTCGAGCTCGAGCCGCGAATGGGTGGAGGGGCAGCTCCGCCGGCTGGGGCTGCTGCACTGGTTCGAGTGCATTCGCACCTCCGACGACGTGGAGCGCGTGAAGCCCGAGCCCGACCTGTACCTGAGCGTGCTGCGCTGCCTGGGCGTGCCGGCGAGCCGCGCGGTGGCGTTCGAAGATTCGCCCAACGGCGCGCTGGCCGCGCACCGGGCGGGCATGTTCTGCGTGGTGGTGCCCAACCCCGTGACCGCCGCGCTGCCGTTCGGCGAGCACCACCTGCGGCTGGAATCGCTCGTGCAGGCGGAGCTGGCAGACCTTCTGGCTCGCATCGACGCCGCCGGGCCGCCGCGCGGCGCTGCGTCGTGACGCGCCCCATCACCCACCGTCATGGAGGACCGCACGTGACCCCGCGCTTCCGCTTGCTCACCCCGGCCGCCGCCGCGTGCCTGCTGGCCACCGCCGCCGCGGCGCAGAACGCACCCCCCGCCGCAGCCGGCGGCCCCCCCGCCGAGGACGCGCGACTGCGCGAGATCGCCGCCGCCACGCAGCCCGCGCGGGTGGAGGCCGACATCCGGCGCCTGGTGGCCTTCGGCACGCGGCATACGCTGTCCGACACGGTGAGCCGCACGAGGGGGATCGGGGCCGCGCGGCGCTGGCTGTTCGACGAGTTCACCCGCATCTCGCGCGAGTGCGGCGGGTGCCTCGACGTGCGCTACGTGGAAGAGGTGGTGCCCGGGAGCACCGCGCCCGGCTCACGCATTCCCCGCGATACGCGCGTGGTGAACGTGGTGGCCATCCAGCGCGGGAGGACGGACCCCAACCGCTACGTGATCGTGCAGGGGCACTACGACTCGCGCGTGAGCAACGCGATGGACAGCACCAGCGACGCACCGGGCGCCAACGACAACGCGTCGGGCACCGCGGTGGCGCTGGAGACCGCGCGGGTGCTGTCGAAGCTCCAGTTCGACGGCTCCATCGCCTACGCGGCGCTGGCGGGCGAAGAGCAGGGGCTGAACGGCGGCGAGATCTTCGCGCGCTATGCGAAGACGAACGGGTGGCGGATCGAGGGGGTGCTGAACAACGACATCGTGGGCAACTCGCGCGGGGGGAACGGCGCGACCGACAACACGCGGGCGCGCGTGTTCGGCCCCGGCATCCCGACGAACGCCCCGGCGGCCGAGCTGCGGCGCTACCTGTATTCGGGCGGCGAGCTCGACACGCCCAGCCGGCAGCTGATGCGCTACGTGGACGCGGTGGCCAGCCGCTACGTGGCGAACCTGGACGTGATGATGATCTACCGGCTCGACCGCTTCGGCCGCGGGAGCGATCACACGCCCTTCTTCAACCAGGGCTACCCCGCCGTGCGCGTGACCGAGATCTACGAAGACTACACGCGCCAGCACCAGGACGTGCGGGTCGAGAACGGGATCCGCTACGGCGACCTCCCCGACATGGTGGACTATCCGTACGTGGCGAAGATGGCGGGGCTGAACGCGGCGACCCTGGCGTCGCTGGCCTGGGCGCCGCCCGCCCCCGACAGCGTGACCATCGCGGGCGCGGTGACGCCCAACACGGTGCTGCGCTGGCAGGCGGTGAGCGCGCCGGACCTGGCCGGCTACCGCATCTACTGGCGCGAGCCGGAGAGCGCCACCTGGCAGTTCTCGCGCTTCGTGCCCGGCAACGCCACGGAGGCCACCCTGCCGGGGATCATCATCGACAACTACTTCTTCGCCGTGGCGGCGGTGGACCGCGAGGGGCACGAGAGCCGACCGGTGTACCCGGTGCCGGGGCCGAATCGGTAGGGTCTAGGCGAGGGCCGTCCAGGCGGTTCGATCTACGATCGCAACCGGCGGTCCGCGGCCGGTTCGACGAGGGGCAGGCATCGTCACGGGCGGGTGAACCCGCAGGCTGGAACGGCACGAAGCCTCGCAAACCGCGCGAGGCTGGTCGGTGCATGCCGCAGCATCAGCGCGGCGGGCGGGGATCGCACCGGCGGCTGAAGCCGCAGCAACGACTACGGGAAGCCTCGCAAACTGCGCGAGGCTGTGGGGGCGGATCCCGGCTCGTCGTGAAAGTGCCTGAAGCGGGGGTCGAAGGGCATGCAATCGCCGGGTGACGCAGAAAGCCTCGCGGACGCCGCGAGGCTTTCTGCTGTCATGCGATCGCTCGCCGGCTCAACGCGGTCTTCGTTCGGGCTGCGCGAAGAGGATGCGGATGGCGCGGATGAGGCCGAAGAGCAGGCCGATCCCGCCGCCGACCATCGCGCCGAACATCGCGAACCACACCATGTCGGCGTTCTCGTAGTAGGCGACCCCCGCGGCCAGCAGGGTGCCGATCAGCCCCCATCCGATCACGTTCCGGATCACCGCCAGCAGGCTGCGGAACAGGCGAAACGCCACGCCGGCGCCGGTCCGGACGTACGGACCGATGTCTTCCGCACCCTCCCGCAGCACGTCGCGCGGATCGCGGCGCGGCACCGGCGACGGGGCCGGCTCACCCGTCCACCCCGGCGGCGGCGCGGGCCGCCGGGCGGTGACGCGCGTGCGCCAGCTGGGCGGCGAGGGCGGCGGCGCCGGGGGGCGCTCGGGCGCCCGGGGCGCGGCCGGCGGGGGCGCGGGAGCGCGGGTGGGCGGCGGCGTGGGAGCACGGGTGGGCGCCCGCGGCGGCGTGGGGCGCGGGGCCCGGGGCGCGGCCTCGGCGGCGCAGCTGGGGCACTCGGGCGAATCGAGCCAGCCGATCGTCTTGCTGTGCACGCGGCACCAGTAGCGCAGCGTGGTGCCGCACACCTCG
>DASWMA010000591.1:0-4720 GCA_036399995.1 Longimicrobium sp.
CAGCCGCGGCCGCACCGAAGCTCGTCCGATGCGCCGGTCGAACAGGTGCTGCTGAAGCTGCTCTGGCTACGGCCGCGTGAGCTGGGCGATGGTGCGGCCGGCGGCGGAGTCGGCGATCAGGGTGGCGAGGCGCTTCTCGCGCGTCTCCTCCTTCTTGGCCGAGATCACCCACCAGGTGGCCGTGCGGCGGTACCCCGGGGGCCGCGACTGGAAGAACTCCCACGCCGCCGCGTTCTCCTGGAACCGCCGCTGGTACTCCTCCGGCAGTTCGGCCGTGGTGCGCTGCTCGTAGGAGTAGATGGCGGACTTGTCGTCGCGGCGCTTCTCGAACGCGGCGAGGCCGGCGGGGTGCACGCGGCCCTCGGCCGTCAGCTCGCCCATCCGCTTGATGTTCACGGCGCTCCAGATGCTCCCCTTCCGCCGCGGCGTGAAGCGGATCACGTATCTGTCGTCGTCCAGCCGCTTGCGCACGCCGTCGATCCACCCGAAGCACAGCGCCTCGTCTACCGACTGCGGCCAGGTGATGCTGGGCCGCCCCGTGCCCACCTTGTGGAACCCCACCCACAGCTCGCCGGCCGTCTCGTGGTTCGCCTGCAGCCACGCGCGGAGGTCTTCCGGTGTCTCGAAGAATTGCGGATCCATGCGGTTCGCTTCGCTCTGGTAGATGATGCCGGGTCCACTCGGGCGGAGATCAGGCCGCCGGGGCGATGCAGCGCCGGACGAACGCGGCCGCGGCAGCGAGCACCGCGTCCGGATGCTCGCGATGCGGCGAGTGGCCGCAGTCCGGAAGGCCGAGCACCTCGACCGATGCGCCGGGCTGCCGCTGGATCGCCTCCACCTGCGCCCAGGTGCCGTACTCGTCATCCGCGCCTTGCACGACCAGGATCGGCGCGCGGATCGCCGGAAGGTACTCCTCGATGTTCCAGTGGACGAACTCCGGGTGCAGCCACACGTCGTTCCATCCCCGGAACGCCACGTCCACGTTGGCGCCGTGGTGCCGCGCCAGCCGCTCCCGCAGGTCGGTGTCGCGGTACACCTCTGCCATGCGCGCGATGCTGGCCAGCCCGTGCGGCTCGGCGAACACGTGCGGCGCTTCGACCACCAGGCCGCGCAGCCCCGGCCGCGGCTCGCTGCCGGCGTGGATCAGCGCGATTGACGCTCCGTCGCTGTGGCCGAACAGCACGTGCGCGCGGACGCCGAGCCCGTCCAGCACCTCGCCGAGCACCACCGCCTCGTGATGCATGAAGCGGATCGGCCGCGGCAGTTCCACCGCGTCCGACGCTCCGTAACCCGCGCGCGAGTAGACGAGCGCGGCGCACCCCGTCGCCTCCGCCAGCCGCGCCGGAAAGTCGCGCCAGAGCCCGGCGCTCCCCAGCCCCTCGTGCAGGAAGACGATCGTCGGCGCCTCCCCCGGCGGAGCGCCGAACCACAGGTACTCCAGCCGCTTCCCGCCCGCCGTCACGAACCGCCTGTCCAATCCCCGCTCTCCTGCGCTGTTGATCGACTCGCCTGATTTCCAACCTCTCGCGCGCTTCCCCCACGCGCCAGAGCAATGCGCGCGAAGTGCTCCTCCTCCCCCGCGGAGCGGGGGAGGGGGTCGGGGGGAGGGGGCCAGCCGCGGCGTCCGCGAATGCCGGCGTTCCGCTTCGACGCATGCCCATGATGTCCGCACCGCCACCTGTAGCGCCGCACGGCGTCCCCGTTGCATCGTGTCCCGCGTCAGCATCGGCACGGGCACACGACGGGAGCGACCATGGACCTGACCGGCATCCATCACCTGACCGCCATCTCGGCCAGGATCCGCGACAACTACCGCTTCTACACGCAGGTGATGGGGATGCGGCTGGTGAAGCGCAGCGTCAACCAGGACGACGTGAGCGCCTACCACCTCTTCTATTCCGACGCGGTGGGGAGCCCCGGGAACGACCTGACCTTCTTCGATTGGCCGGTGCCCCCGGAGCGGCGGGGCACGCACAGCATCACCCGCACGCACCTGCGGGTGAACGGCCGCGTCGCGCTGGAGTGGTGGCTGGGGTGGCTGGGCCAGCACGGCGTGGCGCACCGCGGGGTGGAGGAGAGGGACGGGCGGGCCGTGCTGGACTTCGAGGACCCCGAGGGGCAGCGGCTGTCGCTGATCGACGACGGCGGCGCGGGCGACCCGCCGGTGCCGTGGGAGCGCAGCCCCGTGCCGGCCGAGCACCAGGTGCGCGGGCTGGGGCCGATCGTGATGAGCGTGCCCAGCCTGGCGCAGACCGACCGGGTGCTCACCGGCGTGCTGAACATGCGCCAGGTGCGCAGCTACGCGCACGACGGAGATGAGCCGAACGTGCACGTGTACGAGATGGGCGCGGGTGGCCCGCACGCCGAGCTGCACGTAGCCGTGGAGCCGGAGCTGCCGGTGGGGCGGCAGGGCGCGGGCGCCGTGCACCACGTGGCCTTCCGCACGCCCACCGAGGCCGAGTACCACGGCTGGGCGCAGCGGCTGAACGAGATGCGCATCCCCAACAGCGGCGAGGTCGACCGCTATTACTTCCGCAGCCTGTACTTCCGCGAGCCCAACGGCATCCTCTTCGAGATCGCCACCGACGGCCCCGGCTTCGCGGTGGACGAAGACCCGGCGACGCTCGGCGAGAGCGTGGTGCTGCCACCGTTCCTGGAACCCAACCGCGCGCAGATCGTGGCGAACCTCAAGCCGATCGACTGAATCCGGGTGATGATCGAGGTGGTTCCGGAGCTTGCCCGTTCGGCGGGAAAGCTCCGGAATGTCCCGCGAGGGTCAGGGGCGCGAAGCGGCGCCAGGACTCGCGTTCCGCGAAGTCATGGACGCCCCCGCATCCCCCTGCTTCACCTCTCCTTCACCGCGCGAGCGCGCTCGCGTGCGAGGCCACCATCAACCAGCGGCCGCCGACCCGGGACATGACCTGGGTCGCGCGGAACGTGCCGCTCGCGTCGGCATTGCCCATCTTCGCCCGCACCACAACGCGCGCCGTCGCGACTGCGGCCGTGCCGTACACCCGCACGACGATCTGGTCGTAGCGAGCCGAGGTGTAGCGGAGCTGCCCGGAACGCATGGGGGCGAGGCGCTGGGCCTTCGTCTGGATGGCGCCGGCCGGCGTGACGAAGGTGTAGTCGTCGCTCGTGATCCGGTCGAGGAGCGCGGCGTCGTTGCGGGCGAACGACGCCGCGACCTGCTCCACCACGCGCCGCACGGCGACGGAGTCGTGCTCGGAGCGGCGCTGGGCGGCGGCGGTGCAGGGGAGCGTGAGGGCGAGAGCCAGGGCCAGTGCAGTGCGCACGTTCAGCTCCGCGTGAGTGGTGGGGACGCGAAAAGGCGGAATTCCTGGTCGCGAGGCGACCAGGGATTCCGCCAATGTCCACGCCGGGCGCATGCACCTCCGAAGAGGCCCCTATGGCCGGCGCGTCCGAGTCAGTTGTCGTGCTGACGGTAGTCTCGAACGTCGCAGCCGTCAAGGATTCGATCGCCGGAAACATGGCCAGCCCCGCATCCCCTGCAGCCGATCGTCAGTCTTGAAGCGCGCTTCGTGAACAGGCCGAATCCGCGCCCATCCAGATCATCGCTCATTCACCCGGACGTCGAGCGCCCGTAGGCTGCGCGGTCATTCGAGCCCCGCGTCGGGCGCAGCGACTGGTTCGGCGGCCGCCAGGATGGATTCGGGCTTCGACGCGGCGGAAGCACCGTTGCTCCGACTCGCGCGAGCGCGGCCAACACCGTCACGGCTGCGCGACCAGCATGAACTGGAAAGGCCCTTCTCCGGTGATCTGCAACACGCTCTCCGCCTGAGCCTGGCCACAATGAACCATCTGCGGTGGAGCAACCGCGAAGGTCCCCGCAGCCATCGGGACCGATGGCGTACACCCGGCGCCGCCCCCGCGCCCTACGAGGAAGCTGCCCGAAAGCAGCGTCACGTATTCGCGACGCGGATGCCAGTGCGCGGGTAGTCGGGCGCCAGCGGGCACACGCAGGCGGATCGCGAAAGTGCCAGTGGAATCCACATGTCCCGTGAGCACGGCAACCTGAACGCCGGGCGCGGGCGCGAAAGGCTGCCAGTGGAGGCTGTCGGGATGCAGGTGCAGCGCCCCCCCGGTGGTATGCCGCGCAGGCGTCTGCGCAGCCACGCGAGATGCCGCAGCGGTCGAACAGGCGACAACCGCGGCGAACGCGATCAGAGGACAACGACGCGCGAAGGACCAGCTCATCTGCAACTCCTCGTATTGGTGGTAGCCACCGCGCGGATCAAGGGGCCGGGTGGGGGCCGGCCCGCGAGGCTTTCGTTCGGCGAAAGCCTGGACGGCTCCGCATCCCTTGCAGCCGATTGTCTGGCTGCCGCCGGTGGGCACCGGCAGCGATGCGCGGAAAGACGCACTTTATACGCCCGGCACGACCTGGGAAGCCGTTGGAAGACTTCAACGCTCTCGATCCTGGTGGGGAACGCACGTGCGCTCGATCTCTCCCCCCCGCGCTGTGCTGTGATCGTTTGGGCCAGCCAGGTCCACCATGCCCCGATCCCTGCAGCCGATCGCCAGTCCGCCCACGCGAACGCTTGGCGTTCACACGAAGCGAGGATCCGCACTGCGGCACTCCAGCAGCAGTACGTCGCGCCAGGGGCCGTGCAGCCGCCCCAGCCGCTCTCGCCGGCCCACCACGCGGAAGCCGCAGCGCTCGGTGCAGCGCCGCGGTGGCCGTGTTCTCGGGGAAGAT
>DASWMA010000592.1:0-11500 GCA_036399995.1 Longimicrobium sp.
CCCGATGGTTCAGCCGCCGGTTTCAACCGGCGGTCCGTGGGGCGGAGGGGACGCCCCGATGCGTGAGGGATGCGCGCCCGGAGGGCCGGGACGCCGCCGCGCCCGCGCCGATGCGGACGGTCGGCCTCGATGCCTGGCGCGGCGGTGGCCCGGCGCCGTTGGCAACGGCGGTATCGTTGCCTACGGCGCGCGCAGCCCGGTTCGGCGCCCCAGCGCCGAACACGCCCAAACCCCGCCGTTCTTCCGATCTTCCGACGTCCCCGTCAGCCGCCTCAGCGCGTGCTCTGCGCGGTGTTCCTGGCCGGCGCCTGGCACTGCGGCCACGAGCCGCGCTGGCCGGTGCGCTGGTCCACCGGGAACTCGGCGATACGGTCGCGCGGCACGCGCTCGGGGTCTTCGCTGGCCAGGTACACCAGCATCGCCGTGAGCACCGCGTTCCGCCGCACGTCGTCGAACACGATCTTGTCGTAGGTGTCGCGGTTGGTGTGCCAGGTGTACTGGCCATAGTCCCAGCTGAGCGCGCCCAGCCCGAACGCCGGCGCGCCCGCGCACACGAAGCTGGCGTTGTCGGTGCCGCCGGACTGCGGCAGGCCGGGCTCGGCCAGGCGGATGCTGTCCACCAGCACCGGCGGCATCCGGGCGAACCAGCGGCGGAAGACGGCGCCCGCGCCGGTGAAGCCCTGCATCGAGATGTTGGCGATGCGCCCGGTGCCGTTGTCCTGGTTGAAGAGCGCCTGGAGGTTCTGCACCACCTGCGGGTTGTCTTCCACCCACGCCCGCGAGCCGTTCAGCCCCTGCTCCTCGCCGCCCCAGTGGCCCACCAGGATGGTGCGCCGCGGGCGCGGGTATACGGCCTTCAGGATGCGCATGGCTTCCATCATGATGATGGTGCCGGTGCCGTTGTCGGTGGCGCCCGAGGCCGCGTCCCACGAGTCGTAGTGCGCCGACAGCATCACGTACTCGTTGGGGAGCCGGGTGCCGCGCATCTCGGCGATCACGTTGGACGCCGGCAGGTCGCCCGGAAACTGCGCCTGCGCGTCGAGCCGCAGCTGCGGGCTCTGGTTGTTCTGCGCCAGGCGGTACACCAGCCCATAGTCTTCGCAGCTCAGGTCGATGGTGGGCGCGCGCAGGGTGCGCGCGTTGAAGATCTTGTCCACCCCCCACCCCAGCGACCACAGGTTGGTCACCACCCCCAGCGCGCCCGCGTCTTCCAGCGCGCGCGGGAGGGTGCGGGTGTCGTGGCCGGTGTTGCGGATGCGCGCCGCCCACGCCTGCGTGGCGGCGGCGCGCTCGTCCTTCATCCGCTGGAAGCTCTCGGGGAGCGCGTACTTCGCCCAGTTGTCGTCGGGGCGGCAGGTGGGCTGGGGATACGACATCAGCACGAACTTGCCGCGCGCGTTGGGGAGCCACGCCCGGAAGGCGGCGGAGTCGGCCACCTCGGGGAGGATCACCACGGGGCCGGTGACCGGGCCATTGGTCCCCGGGCTCCAGGCCAGCATGGTGCCTTCCAGCGAGCGCACGCGGGGGCTCACCAGGTCCACGTGGGTGATGCCGCGCGCCCACCCGCGCCAGGTGCCGTACTGCTGCGCCCGCGCCGGGATCCCCCACCCCGCGTATTTCCGGATCGCCCAGTCGTACGCGGCCTGGATGTTGGGCGTGCCGGTGAGCCGCGGGCCCACCGAGTCCATCAGCGCCTGCCCCAGCGGCTCGAGCTGGGAGCGGTTCATCCCCTCGTCCCAGATGCGCTGCAGGACGGGGTCGTTGCTGGCCCACGCGGGCGGGGGCGGGCGCTGCGCGGCGGGGGGCGCCGCGGGGGCGGTGGTGGTCTGCTGCGCGCGGGCAGGCGCACCCGCCAGCACGCACGCGCCCGCGAGCGCCGCGAACGGAAGGCTTCGCTTCATCGGTTCTCCATGGGATGTGAAAAGGCCGGAGCGACAGTGTGCCGCTCCGGCCGTGCCGCTGCAAGT
This sequence comes from Longimicrobium sp., assembly GCA_036399995.1. Taxonomy (GTDB): domain Bacteria; phylum Gemmatimonadota; class Gemmatimonadetes; order Longimicrobiales; family Longimicrobiaceae; genus Longimicrobium. The sequence goes on from DASWMA010000592.1 coordinate 1,968, forward strand.
GCGTGTCGCCGAGGAGACGCGTTCGCGGGACAAGGTGTGGGGTCGCGTGACGGGCGGATGGATCCGCGGCCGCTCCGGCTGGCGCCGTGAGCGTCTCGAGCTCAGACCGCGGTGAAGCTTCCCCGCGGCGCCGGAAGGCCGAGCAACAGGCCTACCGTGCTGAGGTCCTCGTCCACGTCAGGCCAGTGGATGCCGAAGCCCGCTCCGGCAACCTGCCAGTTCGCACGCTGTTCCGGCGTGGCGTGCAGCAGGCGCGGATACCAGGCGAGCGGAACGGAGATGCTTCGCCCGTCGATCAGGTCGACGATCAGAGCATCCTCGGTCACTCGCACGTCCTTGACGCGCGTACCGGCCCTGGGTTCGGAAGCAGCCACCGGATCCGTCTCGCTGTCTAGTAGAACTGGCAGTCCCAGCGCCACCCCTCGTCCGCGGACTTGAAGAAGTACGCCACGCCGCCGTCCACCAGGTTCCACCGCGGCTTGTCTTCGCTCCCGATCTGGAAGACGTAGCCGTCGAGCCCCACGGCGTGCTGGATGTCGTGCGGGTAGCCGCCCACCTTGGTGCGCGGCGAGTTCTTGAAGCGGTCGAAGAACTCGTCGCTCGCCTCCGGATCGTCGTCCACCGCGCCCAGGTCCACCAGCTCCAGGGCATCGTCCCACCCCGGCCCCTCGGGCTCGCCCGGCTCCCAGCGCACCGGAAACGCGCGCGGCGCATTGCGGCCGGGATACGCGGGGAGCGGCTCCAGCCCATCCAGCGAGGCGTACTCGCGGATCAGCCATCCCTCGCCGTGCGGCTGGTCGAAGGGGATGTCGTCGATGTCGAGGAACACCACCAGGAGCGCCGTCCCGGCGAATTCGGGCGGAACGGACGGAAGCTCGGCCACGTTGATCTGCAGCAGCGGGAAGAGCGGCTTTCCCTCCCGTTCGGGCAGCCCCTCTCCCGGCAGGCCCACACCGCGCCCGAACCACGACGTCCGCGGATCGTCGGGCGGCTGGAACCCGCCGATCTGGGCGAGCATCGGCGTACGGCGCAGCGCCTCGAGCTCCGCGAACGCCGCGTCGATCGCGGCCTGGTCGTCCGTCTGGTCCGATGCCGGCGAAGGCGCGAGGGCAGGCGGAGGCGGCGGGTCGGCCGGCTTGCGGCGGAAGAAGTCGAAGATGCCCATCGCTATTTCCTCGCCGGATCCAGGTCCACCAGCCGCACCGTCACCTTCCCGTCCACGATCTCGGCCAGGGCGACGCTCACGGGGTCGCGGAAGCGCTGGCGGCCGGCGCTGCCGGGGTTCACGGCCAGCGTGGCGCCCACCTGCCTGATCAGCGGCCGGTGCGAGTGGCCGAAGACGACGAGGCCGGCGTCCGGGTGCGCGCCGGCCACCCTCTCCGGCGTGGGCGAGCCGAACTGCATCCCGTGGATCACCACGACGGCGACGCCGCCCAGCTCGATCTGCGCGACCTCCGTCGTCCGCTTGCGCACGTCGAAGCCGTCGACGTTCCCCCACACGGCCGTCACCGGCGCGATGGCGGCGAGCTCGTCGAGGATGGCGGGGTCCCCCACGTCGCCCGCGTGCAGGATGTGCTCGACGCCCGCGAAGACGTCGAACACCTGGGCGCGCAGCAGCCCGTGCGTGTCGGAGATGATGCCGATGTTCATAGGGGACAGGTTCTATCGGTTTCCGAGATCATCCGTGCATCCGGACGCTTGAACTGCGTGGGCGGCTTCGCCGCGAGCATCGGAGGGAAGGGAGTCAGGGGGAGAACCGCGATGAAGTTCTCCCCCTGACTCCCCTCGCCTCCGATGCTCTGCGTTCACGCGGTTCAACGGCGCTGCGTCCGCCGCGACGCCGGCGTGATGAGAATGCACACCGACGGTGTCCCCGCGCCTCAGCCGTTGCCGGCTGTCCCCTGTCCCCTGTCCCCTGTCCCCTGCGGCGTTTCCCCGCTCGTCCACCGCCGGCCCACGCGGTGCTCCACGCCGAGATGATCGAGGATCCGCGCGACCACGAAGTCGACGAGATCCGAGATCGACTCCGGGCGATGGTAGAAGCCGGGCGCGGCGGGCATGATCACCGCGCCGGCGCGGGTCAGGCGGGTCATGTTCTCGAGGTGCACCAGCGAGAGCGGCGTCTCGCGCGGGACCAGGATCAGCGGGTGGCGCTCCTTGAGCGCCACGTCGGCGGCGCGCTCCACCAGGTTGCGGCTGGTGCCGGCGGCGATGGAGGCCAGCGTGCCCATGCTGCACGGGCAGATCACCATCCCCGCCGACGGCGCCGAGCCGGAGGCGGGGGTGGCGCCGCGATCCAGCGAGTCGTACAGCTCCACGCGGCTCCAGTCGCCGGTGGCGCGCTGCAGCGCCTCGAGGCCCTCGATCCCCGTCTCTTCGGCCAGCAGCCGCCAGCCGTAGCTGGAGATGATCAGCCGCGTGGGCGTGGCGCTCTCGTTCAGCGCGCGCAGCAGCCGCACCGCGTACGGCGCGCCGCTGGCGCCGGTGATGCCGAAGGTGACCGGCGCGCCCGCCCTGGCCGTCACGAAAAGATCCTCTCCGCCAGCACGATCAGGAAGAACACCACGCTGATCGCGCCGTTCACGTTGAAGAACGCCGCGTCGATGCGCGAAAAGTCGTCGGCGCGCACCAGGCTCTGCTCGTACGCCAGCATCACCGCGATCACCGCCACGCCGAACAGGTACAGCGTGCCCAGCTGCGGCAGCAGCAGCCCGAGCAGGCCGAAGAGGACCGCCGACGCGAGGTGCAGCACCCGCGACACCGCCAGCGCGCCGCGGGGGCCCAGCGCGGCGGGCACGGAGTGGAGCCCCTGGCTGCGGTCGAAGTCGATGTCCTGCAGCGAGTAGAGGATGTCGAAGCCCGCCACCCAGCAGAGCACCCCGCCCGCCAGCGCCAGCAGCGCCCCCGCCGGCCGCGTCCACTCCCCCGCGATGGCCAGGTACGCGCCGACCGGCGCGATCGCCAGCGCGAAGCCGAGAACGAGGTGCGCCCAGCGGGTGAAGCGCTTGGTGTACGAGTAGAAGAACACCCACCCCAGCGCGAACGGCGCCAGGATCAGGCAGGTGCGGTTGAGGAACGCCGCGCACAGGATGAACACCACGCTCGCCACCACGACGGACGTGGTCGCCTGCCGCACCGTCAGCTTCCCCGCGGGGATCTCGCGCATGCGGGTGCGCGGGTTCTTCGCGTCGATGGCGCGGTCCACGATGCGGTTGAACCCCATCGCGGCGAAGCGCGCGGCGGCGAAGGCGGTCAGGATCAGCAGCACCTGCCGCAGCGTGACGTGATGGCCGTAGCTGGCCAGCGTGGCGCCCACCAGCGCGAACGGCATGGCGAACAGCGTGTGCGGCAGCTTCACCAGGTTGCTGTAGTCCACCAGCCGCCCGGCACCCGTGATGTGCTGGCCTTCGTGAAGGCGCTCCAGCTTTGCGTCAGATGACAACGTCATAACCTCAGTTTACAGGCACCACGCGGGGTGCCACGGATTTCTTCAGGTTGCCCCGGCGCCGCCGGCGTGCGATCCCCCATGCAAGCCCGGCAACTTCACCGCTCCCCGCGACGCCGTGGACCGAGGCCACCCGGCCCGAAGTCGCGCTCGATCCAGTCCGCGTCGAAAAGGTCCCTCGGCCGGCCGACTGCCCTCTTGTTCCTCAACAGATCGGGCACGCTCAGCACGGGCACGCTGACCCCCTCGATCTGGTGAGTTTCACGGTTTTCCCACGCCTCGTCGAACGAAACACCGTCGATCGCGGTGAGAATGTCGATCCGTTCGTCCTGCTCGTCCGCGCCGATCTGGAAGATCAGCCCGGGCTTTGACAGATCCTCGATCGTAATCTGGTACTCGTTCAGTGGGGCGCCGAACCGCGCGAGGGCCACCCACACCCGCTGTGCGTTCTCGGGACTCGGGCGTACCCAGATGTCCAGGTCACCCGTGGAACGCCGCATCTGGTATGCACTCATGGCCCAGGCGCCGATCACCAGGAACTCAGCCTGGGCGGCGGATAACTCGGATAATATGTCTCTGAAGTCTTGGGACAGAAGCATCCGAGTCTTCTCCTCCTGCGAACGCCCGTGCGTTGCGAGCGAGCGAGTGCATGATCCGGGATGACTCCGCGGGACTCACGACGGGCGGCTCCGGGTTCGGATCATGAAGACCGCGTTTGACGATTCGCCACTTCGAGCGATCTGGCTTCTCCATCGTCACTCCCTGCATAGATCCCGAGCCGCGCCCAAAGGCACTCGACCGTTGCCGTCACATCCGGGTACGCTATACACCCGTCGTGGAGCGGGCGTAGCACGTTAGTTCATCTCCACTCGCTCCGCAGGATGGCGAACACGAACTCGTCGCCCCACGCTCCCTTGTACCACACATTCTGGATGAAGTGCGCCTCGCGCCGCATCCCGATGCGCTCGAGCAGCGCGGCCGCGGCGGCGTTGCGCGCGTCGGTGATGGCGACCACGCGGTGCAGCGCCAGCTCGCCGAACGCGAAACCGAGCACCCGCCGCACGGCTTCCGTCCCCAGGCCGCGTCCCTGGTGCTCGCGCGACACGCTGAAGCCGATCTCCGCCTGCCGCGGGTCGCCGCCGTTCACGCACATGGCGCAGTCGCCCACCACGGAGCCGGTCGCCTTCTCCTCCAGCATCCAGCGGAACCAGGCGCCGGGCGTCCCCGGCTGCAGCTCCGCCTGCGCCTCCAGCATCGCCTCGGCCTGCTCGGGGGTGAACCCGTCGCCCCATCCCTGGTAGCGCGCCACCTCGGGATCGTTTCGGTACGCCAGCAGCGCGGGGAGGTCGCGGCGCTCCAGCCGCCGCAGCCACAGGCGCCCGCTCTCGAGCGCGGCGTAGGCGGCGGCGGTGCTCACTCCAGCGGCTCGATGCCCAGGCGCGCCCACATCCGGTCCACCTTCTCCTTCACCTCCGCGTCCATCTCGATCATGTCGGGCCAGCGGCGGGTGAAGCCCTCCTCCGGCCACTTCCGCGTGCCGTCGATCCCCATCTTGCTGCCGAACGAAGGGTGCTGCGACGAGTGGTCGAGGTCGTCCACCGGCCCCTTGGTGAACTTCACGTCGCGCTCGGGGTCGATGTTGCCCAGCGCGTACCACCACGCCTCGGCGGTGTTCTGCACGCTGATCCCCTCGTCCACCACCACGATCACCTTGGCCAGCGACATCAGCCCCATCCCCCACAGGCCGTTCATCACCTTCCACGCCTGCCCCGGGTACTCCTTGCGGATGGAGACGAACACCAGGTTGTGGAAGACGCCCTCGGGCGGCATGTGGTAGTCCACGATCTCGGGGATCGTGAGCTTGGCCAGGGGGAGGAAGATCCGCTCGGTCGCGCCGCCCAGGTACACGTCCTCCACCGGCGGCCGGCCCACCAGCGTGGCGGGGTACACCGGGTCCTCCCGCATCGTCACGGTGGTCACGTGGAAGACCGGATACGGATCCTCCAGCGTGTAGAAGCCGGTGTGGTCGCCGAACGGCCCCTCGATCGCCAGCTCCTCGTCGGTGTCCACGTAGCCCTCCAGCACGATCTCCGCCTGCGCGGGGATGGTGAGGTCGGCAGTGAGCGCCTTGGCCGTGTACACCGGCTCGCGGCGCAGGAAGCCGCCGAACAGGAACTCGTCGATCCCGGGGGGGAGCGGCGCGCTGGGCGTGTACATGGTGGCCGGGTCGCCGCCGATGGCCACCACCACGGGCATGCGGCCGCCGCGCGTGCGCTTCCAGGCGCGGTAGTGGCCCGCCCCGCCCTTGTGCCGCTGCCAGTGCATCCCCGTGGTGTCGGGCCCGAACACCTGCATCCGGTACATCCCGATGTTCTGCGCGCCGGTCTCGGGGTCGGCCGTGATCACCATGGGGAGGGTGATGAAGGGTCCGCCGTCCATCGGCCAGGTCTTGAGCACGGGGAGGCGGGTGAGGTCGAACTCGCCCTCGCGCAGCACCACCTCCTGGCAGGGCGGGCGCCCCTTGAACGGCCGCGGGGGGATCTTTGTCAGCTCCGCCAGCTTGGGAAGCATCTGCACCTTCCCCCAGAGGCCCTTGGGGACCTCGGGCTTGATCAGCTCGGCGATGCGCTTCGCGTGCTCCTCCACGTCGGCCACGCCCAGCGCCTCGGCCATGCGCCGCCACCCGCCGAAGATGTTGATGGCCACGGGGATGTCGCTCTCGGTGCCGTCCATCAGCACCGGCCGCTCGAAGAAGAGCGCGGGCCCGCCGCCCGGCATCTTCATGGTGCGGTCGGCGATCTCCGCCATCTCCAGGTCCACCGACACGGGCTGGCGGATGCGCACCAGCTGGCCCGTGCGGTCCAGGTGCCGGAGAAACTCGCGCAGGTTCTGAAAAGCCATCTATTCGCCCACCAGGATTGAAATCGTCGCTCCACACCAGCCGTCGGCGCATGCCGCGGCTGGCCCCCTCCACCAACTCTCGGATCAGCCTGCCCACGGAAGGCCGGGCCCTCCACCAACGCTCGGATCAGCCTGCCAACGGAAACGTCGCGTAAGACTGACGCCGGCGCATGCCGCGGGCGGCCCCCTCCCCCCGACCCCCTCCCCCGCTCCGCGGGGGAGGGGGAGCACTACTCTCGTATCCGCAGCTTCGTCGTCGCGAGAACCTTTCTCGCCCATCACGCGCGGATGCCGGCGTGCAGTCCGCGAAGGCGGACTTCCCGACGTTCCAGCGCCGGGTTTCAACCCGGCGACGGTGCGGACGTCGCGCGCGGAGGTCCATACGGACGTATCGCGCGCATGTCGGCATGCCGGCTTCGCGCGCGGACATCCGTGCGGACGTCGACACGCGGCCGTCGAGCCTACCCCTTCGCCAGCACCGTCTGCGACAGCAGCATGATCACGCCGTACGACAGGTACATCACCCCGCCGATGATGATGGCGCGCTTGGCGATGCGCATCTGGTACAGGCCGATCGGGTCGAAGAACCCCTCGGGCTTCCAGAGCGCGCCGGGGTTGATGGCCACGCCCTCGCGCTTGTGCCGCGTCCACGCCAGGATCTGCAGCGCCGCGCTGGCCACGCAGCAGGCGATGAACGAAAAGAAGAGGAGCGTGCCGAAGGTGCTCAGGAACCTGCTCATCCCCGCGTCCCCCAGTGCAGCGCGGCGATCCCGCCCGACAGCGTCTTCCACCCCACCTCGGCGAAGCCCGCGCGCTCCATCTTCGCCTTCAGCTCCGGCGGCTCGGGAAAGTGGCGCACGGACTCGGGGAGGTAGGTGTAGGCGGTGTTGTGCTTGCTCACCATCCGCCCCACCAGCGGGAGGATCTTGAGGAAGTAGCCCAGGTACAGCGCCCGGAACGGCTGCCACTGCGGCGTGGTGAACTCGAGGATCACCAGGCGGGCGCCGGGCTTCAGCACCCGCGCCATCTCCACCAGCCCCGCGTCGAGGTCGGCCAGGTTGCGCACGCCGAAGCCCACCGTGGCGCCGTCGAACACCGCGTCGGCGAAGGGAAGGGTGAGCGCGTCGGCGCAGGCGGGCTCCACCGGGAGCTTCGCCAGCTTCCCCGTGCCGCGCTCGAGCATGGCGTAGGTGAAGTCGCTCCCCACCACGCGCCCGCGGAAGCCGCCGCGCCGGGCCAGCTCCACCGCCAGGTCGAGGGTGCCGGCGCAGTTGTCGAGATACGTGCCCTCGGGCGCGCGCTCCCACCCCAGCCGGTCGACGGCGCGGCGGCGCCACACCCGGTCGACGTTGGCCGAGAGGAGGTGGTTCAGCAGGTCGTACCGGGGCGCGATGGACGAGAACATCCGCCGCACGGCGGCGGCCTTCTCTTCGCGGGCCGGAAGCACCGCGGGCCTCGCGGCGGATGGCGTCGGCATGTCGTAAATGCGTCTGTCTGCTTAGAATAGAGGCGCGTGAAACTACCCCCGGTCACCCCTGCCAGCAAGGCTGGCCCCACCCGGCTGAAACTTCCCGCCGGGGAGGTGCGTACAGAACGCCCGAGGGGTTGGAAACCTTGCCTGACGGCACATCGGAATTGAACGCGACCACGCTCACAGACCACGATCTCGTCGTCCGCGCCCAGAAGGGGAGCGAGAAGGCGTATCGCGAACTGCTCGGCCGCTACCAGCGCCCGGTGTTCTCCCTGATTTACCGCATGGTCCGCGACCGCGAGCAGGCGGAAGACCTTGCGCAGGAGACCTTCGTGCGCGTGTTCAACAACATCGACCGGTACGACCCGGCCTACAAGTTCAGCAGCTGGATCTTCAAGATCGCCACGAACCTGACGATCGACTGGATCCGCCGGAAGGAGCTGCCCACGGTGTCGATCGACGGCTCGCGCTATGCGACCAGCAGCGACGACATCGAGGCCAGCACCATCACGGTCGAGAGCGGGGACGAGAACCCCGAGGAGCTGCTGGAGAGCCGCGAGCTGGGCAGCCAGATCGAGTCGGCCATCGGCAAGCTGCGGCCCGAGTATCGCCAGGCCATCGTGCTGCGGCACATCGACGACCGGCCGTACGAAGAGATCGCGCAGATCATGGCGCTCCCGCTGGGCACGGTGAAGACGTACATCCACCGGGGCCGCAAGGAGCTGCAGGAGATGCTCGCCCATACCCGCGTATGAGCGGCTCTGAAACCAACAGGCCCACGGCACCGTAAGGTGCTGCGACCCGAACGGATGCGGACGAGGAAACCGTGACCAACGAAACCACGCACCTGCCACCCTGGACGCTCGAGGAGCTCGCCGAGGACTCCCTCTCCCACGCGGAGAAGGCCCTCGCGCTGGAGCACGTGCGCCGCTGTGCGCGGTGTGCCTCCGAGGTGGATGCGCACCGTGCGCTGTTTTCCGCGCTGGCGTCGCTCCCGCAGTTCGATCCCTCGCCGGCCTTCGGCGACGCGGTGATGAGCCGGGTGACGCTTCCCGTGACGGCCCCGCAGGCGGTGCTCCAGCGCCGCTGGCTGCCGAAGACGCGGCGCGGCTGGATGATGGCGGGGATCGGGGCGCTGGCCCCGCTCCTGCCTCTGTTCGCGCTGATCGGGCTGGTGACCGGCCAGGGGTTCAACCCCGGCGCGGTGGCCGGCAGCGCCTGGACCTGGTTCGCCGACTCCATGTGGTCGCTGCTGGTGCGCGCCGCGGGGGCGTTCGTGGGAAGCGGGATCTGGCAGTGGCTGGTGACCACCGGCAACGACCTGGTGGGGGGCACGCGCGGGCTGTCGGTGGCCGCGGTGCTCTTCGGAATCGCGATCCCGGTCTCGGCCTGGGTGATGCTTCGTCTACTCCGGACCCCGATGGGGGCGACTCATGCGCATTGATCTGATCAAGCTTCCGGCGCTGGCCCTGGCCGCCGCCGCGCTGGCCGCCCCGCCGGGGGCCCGCGCGCAGGCCGCCCCGGAGGCGCCGCCCGCGCCCCCGGCCGTGGCGGCGCCGGCAGCGCCGCAGGCGCCGCCCGCCGCCCCCCGGGTGACCCGCGGGAGCACGCTGGCCCTCAAGGGCCTCACGGTCGCCCGCGGGCAGGTGGTGGACGGCGACGTGGTGGCCCCCTTCGGCGACGTGCGGGTGGAGGGCGAGGTCACCGGCAACGTGG
>DASWMA010000593.1:0-7504 GCA_036399995.1 Longimicrobium sp.
CAGACGCTCTGCATCCTCGAGGCGATGAAGCTGATGAACGAGCTCGAGTGCGACGTCGCCGGGGTGGTGCGCGAGATCTGCGTGGACAACGCCGAGCCGGTGGAGTACGGCCAGGTGCTCTTCCGCGTCGACCCGTCGGAGTAGCGTGGACGCCACCACCACCGCCGCCGCGGCCCCCCAGCCGCCCGCCGGCCCGCCCGAGTTCGACCTGCGCGCGGCGCTGGAAGAGCTGGTGCGCCGCGGCGGCAGCGACCTGCACCTGAAGGTGGGGCGCCCGCCGGTGGTGCGCGTGAACGGCGACCTGCAGGAGACCCGCCTGCAGGTGCTGCGGCCGGAAGACATCAAGCGCTGCGCCGAGAAGACGCTCTCGCCCAAGCAGCGCGAGTCGTTCGCCGAGCGCAAGGAGATCGACTTCGCGATCGGCGTGCAGGGGCTGGGGCGCTTCCGCACCAACATCTTCCAGCAGCGCGGCACCCTGGGGATGGCCTTCCGCGCCATCCCCGTGGACGTGCCCGCGCTGGAGTCGCTGGAGCTTCCCCCGGTGCTGGAGGAGATCTCCACGCTCCCGCGCGGGCTGGTGCTGGTGACGGGGATCACCGGGTCGGGGAAGAGCACCACGCTGGCGGCGATGATCCGGCGCTTGAACGAGCAGCGCGCGGTGAACATCGTCACCATCGAAGACCCGATCGAGTTCCTGCACCGCGACATCAAGAGCATGGTCAGCCAGCGCGAGGTGGGGGCCGACACCCTCTCCTTCCACGACGCGCTGCGCCACGTGCTCCGGCAGGACCCCGACGTGATCATGCTGGGCGAGATCCGCGACCGGCCCAGCATGGAGACGGTGCTCAAGGCGGCCGACACCGGCCACATGGTGATGAGCACGCTGCACACCACCGACGCGGCGCAGACCATCAACCGCATCATCTCGTTCTTCCCGCCGCACCAGCACGCCGAGATCCGCCAGGTGCTGGCCAACGCGCTGAAGGCGATCGTGAGCCTGCGGCTGATCCCGCGGGCCGACCGGCCGGGGCGCGTCCCCGCGTCGGAGGTGATGGTGAACACCGCCACCATCAGCGAGCTGATCCGCAAGGGCGACGAGCTGGTGACGATCCCCGACCACATCGCCGAGGGCCGGGTGCAGTACGGGATGCAGACCTTCGACCAGAGCCTGCTGGAGCTGTACTCGAAGGGCTGGATCAGCTACGAATGGGCGATGCACTACGCATCGAACCCCAGCGAGTTCGCCCTGCGCGTGTCCGGCGTTTCGCCGGGCGAGCAGGAGGTCTGGCAGGGCGCGCCCGAAACCCTCAAGTGACGGTCCGGTCCTGACGTGTTTCGAAAGGTATTGATCGCCAACCGCGGCGAGATCGCCCTGCGGGTCATCCGCGCCTGCCGCGAGCTGGGGATCCGCACGGTCGCGGTGTACAGCGAGGCCGACCGCGAGAGCCTGCACGTGCGCTTCGCCGACGAAGACGTGTGCATCGGCCCGCCGCCGGCGCGCGAGAGCTATCTCAACATCCCGCGCATCATCTCGGCCGCCGAGATCACCGGCGCCGACGCCATCCACCCCGGCTACGGCTTTTTGGCCGAGAACGCCGAGTTCAGCGAGATCTGCGAGCGCAGCGGGCTCACCTTCATCGGGCCCACCCCGCAGCAGATCCGCCTGATGGGCGACAAGGCCGCGGCACGGCGCACGATGCGCGAGGTGGGCGTGCCCATCGTCCCCGGCACCGACGCCATCGGCGACCCCGACGAGGCGCTGGCGCAGGCGCGCGAGATCGGCTTTCCCGTGCTGATCAAGGCGGCGGCCGGCGGCGGCGGGAAGGGGATGCGCGTGGCGCAGGACGCCGACGAGTTCGAGCGGCAGTACTCCATGGCGCGCAACGAGGCCGCCGCCGCCTTCGGCGACGACACCGTGTACGTGGAGAAGTACCTCGCCCGCCCGCGGCACATCGAGTTCCAGATCCTGGGCGACAGCCACGGCCGGGTGATCCACCTGGGCGAGCGCGACTGCTCGATCCAGCGCCGCCACCAGAAGCTGATCGAGGAGGCCCCCTCGCCGGCGCTCACCCCGGAGCTGCGCGCCGAGATGGGCGACGCGGCGGTGCGCGGCGCCCAGGCCATCGACTACGTGGGCGCGGGGACCATCGAGATGCTGCTGAACGACGACAACTCGTTCTACTTCATGGAGATGAACACCCGCATCCAGGTGGAGCACCCGGTGACCGAGATGTGCACCGGGTTCGACCTGGTCAAGGAGCAGATCCGCGCCGCGGCGGGCTTGCCGCTGTCGATGCCGGAGCGCCCGATCAGCCTGCGCGGCCACGCCATCGAGTGCCGCATCAACGCCGAAGACCCGGCGCGCAACTTCGCCCCCTCGCCGGGGACGCTGGCGGCGTTCCACGCGCCCGGCGGGCCCGGGGTGCGGGTGGACACGCACGTGTACGCCGGCTACCGGGTGCCCCCGTTCTACGACAGTCTGCTGATGAAGCTGATCGTGCACGGGTCGAACCGCGACGAGGCCATCGCGCGCATGAGACGTGCACTGTCGGAGACCGTGATCGAGGGCGTGCACACCACCATTCCCTTTCTCCAGGCGGTGATGGACCACCCCGCGTTCATCGCGGGCGAGGTGGACACCAAGTTCCTGGAGCGGATGATGAGCGAGCGGGCGGCTGCATGAAGCTGGACGTACTGCTGACCCCGGGCGAGCTTCTCCCCGGCGACATCGCGGAGCGCACCGTGGTGGTGATCGACGCGCTGCGCGCCTCCAGCACCATCGTGGAGGCGCTGGCCGCGGGGGCGCGGGCGCTGTTCCCCGTGGCGAGCATCGAGGAGGCGCTGCGCCTGGCCAACACGCTGGGGCGCGACGAGGTGCTGCTGTGCGGCGAGCGCAAGTCGCTCCCCATCGACGGCTTCGACCTGGGGAACTCGCCGGGCGACTTCACCGCCGAACGGGTGGGGGGGAAGACGCTGGTGATGAGCACCACCAACGGCACGGGGGCGATGATGGCCGCCAGTGCCGCGTCGCGCGTGGTGGTGGGCTCGTTCCTGAACCAGCAGGCGGTGGTGGACGAGCTGGTGCGCGCCGGTGGCGAGCCGGTGTTCCTGTGCTCGGGGCGCGAGACCAAGTTCGGGCTGGAAGACGCGGTGTGCGCCGGGCGGATGGCGGCCGCGGTGATGGCCGCCCGGAGCGGCGACGAGTGGGAGCTGAACGACGGCGCCATGGCGGCGCTGGCCCTGGCCGACGCGCACGACGACCTGGAGGCGCTGTTCGCCCGCACCGCCGCGGGGAAGCAGATCGTGGAAGCGGGGCTCGAGGCCGACCTGGCGTTCTGCGCGCAGGTGGACCGCCACGACGTGATCCCCGTGCTGCACGACCGGCAGATCTCTCTCATCCCCGCCGCCGTCGAGGGCTGAAGCGTCGCCGGTCGTCCGCGACAGACGAAGGAGGCCGCCGACTCGGTACCGGGTCGGCGGCTTCGCGCGTTGGCGGGCATTCTGGACTGCGGGCTTTCCTGGCAGATCCGAACAAGAGTTGGTTAGAAACCAGACCGCACATGTTTCACACGGAGTCAGCGGAGTCAGCGGAGTCAGCGGAAAATGAAGTTCTCCGTTAACTCCGTTAACTCCGTTGACTCCGTGTGAAACCGGCTTTTTTCAGGATCTGAATCACAGGGACACCGAAGGCAAAAGAATCCATCCCGAGACTGCAGCTTGTCCAGATACTCTGTCAGTCGTGGCAGGAAAGATGGCAGGATGGCAGATGTTCTCGTCGTTTCTACCGGTGTGTTTTTTGCGGCGCGGGGATGGTGTCCGCACACCGGCGGACGGTGGGTTTCTTGAAGCGAAAGGAGCAGCGATCGAACCACGGAGGTGAGGAATGACTCGACGCATCTTTCCCCTGGCCCTCCCGGCCGCCCTGCTGTGCGCCATCGCCGCGCCGGCACTCTCCCAGACCGACGTTGCGCGCCGCACGCAGGCGGCCCCGCGCGGGTACCTGGACTACTACGCCGCGGGGGTGAGCGGCTCGTTCACCGGCAGCGAGCGCGGCAGCGGCTTCGGCGCGCGGCTGATGGTGCGGGTGGCGCCCGCGGCCTCGACGCTGGGGCGCGTGGCGGTGGGCGGCTACGTGTCGCGCCTGCCGGGGCGCACGGCGGGCGCCGACACCTGGCAGTACGGATCGCAGGCCGACGTGCACCTGCGCGGCGCCGGCAGCAGGCTCGACCCGATGGTGACGCTCGCCGCGGGCGCCGTCCGGCGCGAGGGCGAGTGGATATGGCGGCACGCCGGCGGCCCCATCCGGGTGCTGCAGCGCACGCCGCGCACGGGGTACACGCTGTCGCCCGGCGTGGCGGCGCGCGCCCGTGTCGTAGGCCCCGTAGCCGTCCGCGGCGACGTGCGCCGCGCCTTCGCGCTGGACCGCGACGCGCGCGACGGAACCGAGATCGCGGTGGGGATCAGCCTGCCGTTCTGATCACCAGGGCGTGAACCGAAGCAGCCGCCGGCTCTCCACGGGCCGGCGGCTTTCTCGTTCGATCTCGACCGGGTCCGCTGTGCGGCGGAAACGCCGCGATGCGTGAGGGATGCGCGCCCGCAGGGCCGGGACGGCGCCGCGCGTGAGAGAGGTTGACGGATCGGTGGGAAGCCTGGCGCGGCGGTGGCCCGGCGCGGTTGGCAACAGTGGTATCGTTGCCTACCGCGCGCGCAGCCCGGCCCGGAGCGCAGCGGAGGGACACGCCCGCACCACGCTTTCTTTCCATCACCCCCTGGATCAGGTCGCGCGGGCGTCGGCGGCGCGGTGGGCCTGCACGTCGATGCGCTCGCTCTGGCGCAGCAGGCGCGCGGCCACGGCGCACGCGGCGTCGGCCCCCTCGCCGGGGGGGAGGTAGGTGCGGATGCACGCCTCCACCTCTTCGCGCAGCAGCTCGAAGTCGCGCCGGAGCTCGGCCTCGCTCCACCCCAGGCGCCGCCGCTGCTCGGCGTGCAGCTCGGCCACCAGGCGCTGGATGCGGCTGCCGTCGCGCAGCAGGCGCGGCGCGTCGTTGGCGCTGCCGCCCAGCACCGACATGCTCTGCGCCACGTCGGTGATCAGCGTTCCCGCGTGGTTCAGCAGGTCGACCTCGGTGGCGTCACGGGCGGCGGGCACCGCGGGGTCGCTGCGGATGCGGCGCACGTACACGGCCAGCAGGTCTTCGAGGTGGCAGATCACCTCGTGCCCGGCCGCCTCGATCGCCTCGCCCCCGCGGCGCCGCACGCGGTCGTCGCGGCCCGCGTCGACCTCGCTGTCGGGGGCGGCGGGGAGCCACAAGGTGAAGCACGACCCGACGCCGGGCGCGCTGCGCACCGTCACGTCGCCCCCCATCAGCCGCGCCAGGTGCCGCGCGAGCGTGAGCCCCAGGCCGGCGCCCCCCTCGGTGCGGGTGTGCCCCTCCTCGGCCTGCCGGAAGGGCTCGAACATCTGGGCGAGCCGGTCGGGGGCGATGCCGATCCCCGTGTCTTCGATCTCCACGCACACCCACGGGCCGGGACCGCTCACCCGCGCCTCGAGCTCGGCGCGCGCCGACACGCTGCACCCCACGCGCACCGAGCCGTTCGCGGCGGTGAACTTCACCGCGTTGGAGAGGAGGTTGTCGAGCGCCTGCCCGATCCGCGTGGCGTCGCCCAGGTACCAGCGCGGCGCCCCCGAGGCGCAATGGTCGTCCAGGCGCACGCCCTTGGCCTCGGCGGCCGGGCGCAGGCGCCCCAGCGCCTCGTCCACCGCGTCCTGCACCGAGGCGCGCTCGCGGCCCACGGGGAGCTGGCCCGATTCGAGGCGGGCAAGGTCGAGCACCTGGTCGACCATGGCCAGCAGGTGCCCCGAGGCGTTGCGGATGCGCGCGATCTGCCCGCGCTGGTCTTCGGTGAGCGGGCCGGGGAGCTCCAGCTCGAGCAGGTCGGCGTAGCCGAGGACGGCGTTCAGCGGCGTGCGCATCTCGTGGCTCATGGCCGCCAGGAACTCGCTCTTGGCGCGGCTGGCCTCTTCGGCGGCGGCGCCGGCGCGCGCGGCGGCGCGGTACAGGCGCGCGTTGTCGATGGCCATGGCCGCGCGGCGCGCCATGTCTTCGGCCAGCTCGCGGTCGACCTGGTCGAAGTGATGGCCGTGGGGGCTCACGAAGGTGATGGCCCCGTGCACGTGGCCGCGCGCCAGCATGGGCGCCACCACCAGCGAGCCGATCCCCAGCGCGCGGAGGATGCGGCGGTTCTCGGGGTCCTGCGCGGCCGCTTCCAGGAAGTCTTCGGTGACCTCGGAGATCATCTGGGTGCGCCGGGTGCGCACCGCCACCGGCACGCCCAGCGGCGCGTCGATCTCGGGCGGCCACCCCGCGGCCAGGCGGCGGGCCAGCGTCTGCCGCTCGGGGTCGGGGTGCACCACCGCGAGGCGCCGCATCGAGCCGTCGTCTTCCACCACGTCCACGATGCACCACCCGCCCAGGTGCGGCAGCGCCAGCGCCGCCACCGTCGCCAGGGTGTCTTCGTAGTCGAGGCTGTCGGCCAGCAGACGGCTGGCCTCGGCCAGGTAGGCCGCCGCCCCCTGCTGGCCGAGGCCGGGCTCCGCCCGTCCCGTCGTCTCCGTCGCGCTCATCGGCGGCTCCCGGTGTGGCGCCCCGCCATGGTCCGGCGGGCGCAAGCGCGCGCCGAAAAGCAAGAGCCGTGCAAGCATCCTGCGGAACCCCGCGTGCGGACGGCAGTTGCGGTGTTTCGGAGACGCGAGAGCCGGGCGACGCGGTGGCGCGCGTCACCCGGCTCCGTCAACCTCCGGACGCGGCTACGGCCTGCCGGTGGTGGTGCCGCCCGACTGCGGCGGCGTGCCGTTGCCGCTGGGGGTGGAGATGGTGCTGTTGCCCCCCGACCCCGGCTGCTGCTGGGGAACCGGCACCCCGGTCGAGGCCGGCGTGGGGCCGCCGGTCGCGCTGTCTGCGGGCGCGGCGGCGGTGCCGCCGGGCGTGGCGGCGGGGGAGCCGGCGGTCTCGGCCGGGCCGGCGCCGCTGCCGCTGGTGGCGCCGCCGTTGATCTGCGCGCCGGTCTGCGGCATTCCCTCGGTGCCGCCGCCCTGGTGGTCGCCGCCGCCCGGCTTTTCGCACGCAGCGGCGCCCATCAGCGCGGCGGCTGCAACGGTCGCGGCGAGCCGCGTCATGTTCTTCATCCCAAGCTCCTCCTCCGTCAGGTCGCGCGCGGGCCCCGGCGCCCGCGCCTCACGGACGCCCACTGCGCCCGCACGAACGCGGCGTGGCGGGCGCAAGGCATGTGCCCGGCCGGTACCGACGGCAGGAGCTCCGTTGGGCGCGGCCGTGCGCCGGTCAACGCCCCGGCGCGCGCCGGCCCCGCGGCCCCACCTCGGGCTCGGCGGGCGAGGCGGAGCCCAGCCCGCGCGCGACGTACGCCACCGCGAGCGAGTTCAGCGACACGCCCTCGGCCTCGGCGCGGGCGGCCAGCTCGGCGTGCAGCGAGCGCGGCATGCGCA
>DASWMA010000594.1:0-4926 GCA_036399995.1 Longimicrobium sp.
GCCGCGGCATGCGCAAACGCCGGCCTGTCGCGCCGGGATCTTGCAACGGATTCCCCGCCCCACCACTGCCTCAACCGCAGCGGACAACCGCAATGATCGACGATCCGGACTTCTTCGACCGCCAGCGTGCGGTGCTCGAGACGGCGTACCTCGCCGGAACCAATCCCCGCCAGCAGTCCGGCTTCGCGCGCGACGAGGATGCCTGGGAGCGCTTCCGGCGGCCCGTGGTCGCGCCCGTCCGTGGGGACGGCACCTACCTCGACATCGGATGCGCGAACGGCCTGTTGATGGAATGCGTCGTCCGCTGGGCGGCGGAAGCGGGACACGCGATCGAGCCGTACGGCCTCGACTTCTCCGAGAAGCTGGCGGAGCTGGCGCGCGAGCGGCTCCCCGCCTGGCGCGACCGGATCCATGTCGGCAACGCGCTGTTCTGGGAGCCGCCGATGCGGTTCGACTACGTGCGCACGGAGCTGATGTACGTGCCGGAGGGGCGGCGGCGGGAGTACGCCGAACGCCTGCTGGAGCGCGTGGTGGCGCCGGGGGGACGGCTGATCGTGTGCTCGTACGGCAGCTCGCGCCCGGAAGGCCCGCGCGCCGAGCCGCTGGTGGAAGAGATCGGCCAGTGGGGGATGTCCATCGATGGCGTTCACGAAGTCACGAGCCCGGAGCACGGCTTCGTGATCACCCGCGTGGTGTCGATCGCCGGATGAAGCCCCGAACAGCAGGGGTCACACGGAGCAACGGAAACGACAACGGAGGAACAGCGGAGTGCGCGCGCAGTTCTCCGTTTCCTCCGTTGCTCCGTGTGACCCCTGCCGTTGGCGATCCCGAGGGCGAGATCAGCAGCCGGGGATGCCGAGGCAGGTCATCCAGTGATCCAGGTCCGTCAGCTCACCACCGGCTCCGGCATCGCCGCCAGCGTCTCCGCGGGCCAGAGAAGACGCAGATGGAGCGCACGGAGGGCGAGCGCGGCGGAATCGCGCTCCACCGGCGTTTCGAAGATGCCGAAGAGCGACGAGCCGCTCCCCGCCAGCAGCGCGATCCGCGCCCCGGCCGAGCGCATCGCCTCGATCCCGCCGCGCACGCCCTCGATACGATCCGCCACCACCAGCTCGAACTCGTTCACCGCGATGGACGCCGCGCCGGCCCAGCTGCGCAGCTCCGCCGGGTCGATCAGCACCGAGCGCGGGTGATAGGCGCCGCCGCGCAGCCGCGCGATCTCGGCGAAGGCGTCGGCCGTGGGCATGGCGGAGCCGGGGTTGGCCACGAGCACCGGGCGCGCGGGAAGCGGAAGGAGGGGCATCAGCCGCTCGCCGCGCCCCCACGCCAGCGCCAGGGGTGACCCGCAGAGGAAGAAGGGGACGTCCGCCCCCAGCTCGATCCCCATCTGCAGCAGCGCGCCGCGCGGCAGCGGATCGCCGTGCAGCGCGTTCAGCGCCCGCAGCACCGCGGCCGCATCGGAGCTGCCGCCGCCCAGCCCGCCCGCGGCGGGGATCTTCTTGGTGAGATGGATGCCGATCGCCGCGTCTTCGCCGATCTCGCGGTAGAAGCGTTCGGCCGCGCGCACGGCCAGGTTCTTCTCCGGCGGCCCCACCTCCACCCCGCCCTCCACCGTCAGCCCGATCCCGCGGTCCCCGCGCTGGACGACGACGGTGTCGGCCAGCGAGATGGCGCAGAACACGGTCTCCAGCGCGTGGTAGCCGCTTTCCTCGCGCGCCAGGATGCAGAGGCGCAGGTTGACCTTGGCGGGAGCGGAAAGCTCCACGCGCTCAGCCACGCCGCGTCTCCCCCGGCGGCGGTGGCGCGGCCTCCACCTCCGCTTCGGCCTTCCTGGCGCTCCCCACCAGCTCGCGCCAGCTCATGTCCAGCCGCTGCACGTACCACAGCCCCAGCAGCGTCACCAGCAGGTAGCCCGCCAGGTGGTAGCCCATGGCGAACGACACGGCGCGCGCATGCTCCACCCCCCACAGCCCCAGCCCGAAGGTGGCCGCCGCCTCGAGCGGGCCGAAGAAGCCGGGCGAGCTGGGCACCGCCACCGCCAGGTTGATGGCGCACTGCAGGAACACCGCGCCCACGTACCCCGGCTCGTGGATCCCGAAGGCCAGGAAGCCGAAGTAGATGGAGAGCGGCATGAACAGCCACTGCGCCACCGCCCAGCACACCGAGACGGCCAGCAGCCGCGGGTTGCGCAGCACCGCCAGCCCGGCGATGAACTCGTTCAGCCGCTCCAGGAAGGGCGCCCGCAGCCGCGCCGGAAGGAGCCGCGCCGCCGTGCGCTCGGCCAGCGCCACCGAACGCGCGGGGAGCAGTGCCAGCACGATCAGCCCCACCCCCGCCACCGCCATCACCAGCGCCACGATCCGCACCACCGCCAGCGCCGCCGCCGCGCGCTCGGGCTGCGGAAAGCCGGGCAGCGCCATCACCCCGAACAGCAGCAGCACCGTCACCAGCCCGTCCAGCACCCGCTCCACCACCAGCGACGCGAAGACGGCGCTGACCGGCAGCTTCGCCAGCCGCGCCGTGACCACCGCGCGCACCACCTCGCCCACGCGGGCGGGGATCAGGTTGTTGGCCGCGAACCCCACCGCCGTCCCCGCCACGCGGGGGCGGAAGGCCACGTCCGGGTCCACCGGCGTGAGCAGCGTCTTCCAGCGCAGGGCGCGGAAGTGGATCGCCAGCGTGCCCACCAGCGCCGAGAGCGCCAGGTAGAACCAGTTGGCCTCGCGCACGTGGCCCGCGACCTCGCCCCAATGGACGCCGCGCAGCGCCAGCCACAGGAAGAACGCGGTCACCGCCAGCGAGACGGCGACCCTCAGCCGCTGGTTCATGCCGCGGCCGCGCCCCTGCGCTCCAGCCCCAGCGCCACCAGCCCGAACAGCTCGTCCAGCGCGTCCGCCAGCGCGTCGTGCCCCCCGGCCAGCGACGTCACCCGGTCGCGCATCCCCAGCGCCTCGCGCAGCGCCTCGTCAGCGTCGTACTCCAGCGCCTCGATCGGCACCACGCCGTCTTCCGCCGCGGCCGCGACGGACGCGGACGGCGCGGGCGCGTCCACCGGCTCCACCTCCACGGCTTCGGGGGCGGGCGCGGCACCGGGAAGGGTGGAGCGCAGCCGCAGCAGCGCGCCGCGCGCCTCGTCGGGGCCCGCCGCCTGCGCGATGCGCACCGCCGCGTCTTCCGCCGCCCCGGCGATCACCGTCATCCCGTAGGTCACCGCCAGCTCGCCCACCCCGCGCGCCAGCTCGGCCAAGTCGCGCGCGATCCGCGTGAAGCGCCCGGGACGCGCGGAAAGCGAGGCCACCAGCCCCTCGGCGCGGTCCAGGAACCCCGTGGCCTCCATGCGCAGGAACGCGTCGACGTCGCCGATCAGCGTCCCCTCCGCGGCCTCTCCGCCGCCCCCCGGCACCGGCGCCAGCGGCGACGACACCACGTGCGGGCCTCCGTCGTCGTAGAAGAGCGCCGCCACGGGGACCACCGCGGCGTCGGGGCCGCCACCCTGCCCCTCGCTGCGGTCGCGCGCCTCGCGGAAGCGCTCCAGCTCGGGGGTGGCGCCCACGTCGCCCCCGCGCTCCAGCGCGGCGCCCGCGGCCCGCAGGGCGTCGCGCGCGGCGCCCAGGATGGTGCGGTCTTCGATCCCCACCGGCGTGGTGCGCTTCAGGATCTCGTGCGTGGTGTCTTCGATCCCCTCCAGCACCTCCAGCACCGGCGAGAGGGTGTCCATCCCCGCCACCCCGCGCACCGGCCGCATGCGGCGGAGCACGGTGCGCAGCGGCTCGCGGCCGGCGGGGTTGGCCTGCAGCTCGGCCAGCGCGCGGTCGAGCTCGCCCACCACGCCGTCGAGCTCGCGGCGCAGGAAGTCGTAGATCTGCCCCGCCGGGCCTCCCTCGCCGCCACCGGCGCGGCGGCGGCCGCCCACGCTTTCCCAGCGCGCGGCGGCGGCCTGGGCGCGGCGGTCGTCGCCGGGGCCCCAGTGCGCGCTGGCGGCCACCAGGGCACGCAGGTCGGCCGCGGTCTCCTGCGCGCGGGCGCGCACCTCGTCGCTCCACTGCAGCGCGCCGTCGCGCAGGGCGCGGGCGGCGTCTTCGAGCCCCTCGGCCACCCGGGCCACCGGCTGCGTGCCGGCGATCTGCGCGCTGCCGCGCACGCCGCGGGCGAGCCGGAAGAACTCCACGGCGTCGACGGTGCCGGAGCGCGCCAGCAGCAGGTCGAGCTCGTCCAGGTATTCGCCGGCTTCCTGGACGAAGTACTCGTTCAGCGGTTGCGACATGGGCATGCGGGTGGAGGGGATGGGCGGGTCAGGCGCGGGCGCGGCGGAGGATCTCGGCCATCTCGCGGGTGGCGCGCTCGATCCCCGTGAACACCGAGCGCGACACGATGCTGTGGCCGATGTTCAGCTCCTCGAGCTCTTCGATGGCGGCCACCGGCGCGACGTTCTCGTAGGTCAGCCCGTGGCCGGCGTGCACCGCCAGCCCCACCGAGCGGCCCAGCGCGGCGGCGCGGCGCAGGCGGGCCAGCTGCTCCTGCCGTTCGGCGCCGCGCGTGTCGGCGTACTCGCCGGTGTGCAGCTCCACCGCGTGGGCGCCCAGGTCGCGCGAGGCGCGCACCGCGTCGGGCTCGGGGTCGATGAACAGCGAGGTGCGGATCCCCGCCTGGTTCAGCCGCCGCACCGCCTCGCCCAGCCAGCGGCGGGCCGCCTCGCTGTCGAGCGCCACGCCGCCCTCGGTGGTCACCTCTTCGCGGCGCTCGGGGACGAGCGTGGCCTGGTGCGGCTTCCAGCGCTCGGCCAGCTCCAGCACGTCGCTGGCGGCGGCCAGCTCCAGGTTCACCGGGGTGCGCGCGGTCTGCATCAGCAGCTCCACGTCACGGTCCTGGATGTGGCGCCGGTCTTCGCGCAGGTGCACGGTGATCCCGTCGGCGCCGCCCAGCTCG
>DASWMA010000595.1:0-2198 GCA_036399995.1 Longimicrobium sp.
GGGTGATAGGCATAGTCCACCACGTGCTCCTCGGGCACGCCGTCGCCGTCGGCGTCCCACCAGGCGTGGACCGCGGTGGCGGAGAAAGGCTCACCCGTGCGGTACACCTGCTCCAGCACGTTCACGATCCCCTGCGCCGCCAGCTCTGGGATCGCCTCGCGCGCGGGGCGGCCCAGCACCTCGCGCGGGCCGATCACGCGCTGCATGGCGTCGCTCAGCGCCACGAAGGTCATCTCCGGACCCTCGTGCACGCTGATGGCCGCCGGCATCTGCGTCAGCACGTCGCGCAGGCGCAGGCGCTCGCTGTCGCGCGCCTGCTCGGCCAGCAGCCGCTCGGTCACGTCCTGCGTGGCGCCCACCATCCGCACCGGCCGGCCGTCGTCGCCGTACAGGAGGAAGGCGCGGTCTTCCACGGTGGCCCACTCGCCGCTGGCCTTCAGGTGGCGATAGCGGGCGGTCCACACCTCGGCGCGGTCGCCGATCGCCCGGTGGATGCCGTCCACCACGCGGTCGCGGTCGTCGGGGTGGATGTGCTGGTACCACCACCCGGAGTCGCTGTCCACCTCGGCGGGCTCGAACCCCAGTACCTGGCGGATCGAGTCGCCGAAGCGCACCTCGTCGGTGGCCAGGTCCCAGTCCCACACCACGTCGCGGGTGGCCAGCATGGCCAGGCGGTAGCGCTCCTCGCTCTGGCGCAGCGCCGCCTCGGCGGTGCGGCGATCATGCACGTCGTTGAACACGCCCACCCACTCGCGGACGCGCCCGTCGGGCTCGGTCACCGGCACGGCACGGGCGGCGAACCAGCGGTAGCCGCCGTCCTTCAGCCGCAGCCGGTACTCGGCTTCGTAGGCCGAGCGCGATTCGACGGCCGTGCGCCACGCGGCGAGCACCCGCTCGCGGTCGTCGGGATGCACCGCCCCCGCCCACCCCTCGGCGCGCACCTCCTCCTCCGTCTGCCCCGAGATCTCGCGCCAGAAGGGCATGTCCACCACCATCCCGCGGGCGTCGGTGGTCCACACCATCTGCGTGCCCGCCTCCACCAGCGAGCGGTAGCGCTCCTCGCTGATGCGCAGCGCCTCTTCGGCGCGCTTGCGGTCGGTGATGTCCACGCACGAGCCCACGTAGCCCAGGAACTCGCCGCTGTCGGCGAAGCGGGGGGTGCCGTGGTCGAGCACCCAGCGGTACTCGCCGTCGCCGCGCCGCATGCGGAACTCCATGCGGAAGGGCGCGCGGCGCCGCACGTGGTCGGCGCAGAACGACACCGCGCGGTGCAGGTCGTCGGGGTGGATGGTCTCAATCCACCCCGCGCCCAGCTCCTCCTCGAGCGCGCGGCCGGTGAAGTCGAGCCAGGGGCGGTTGAAGTAGGTGCCGCGGTTCTCGGGGTCGGCCATCCACACCATCACCGGCGCGGTGTCGGCCAGCTGGCGGAAGCGCTGCTCGCTCTCGCGCAGCGCGGCGTCGGTGCGGCGGTCGCTCACGTCGCGCAGCGTGGCCACGCACCCGCACACCTCGCCCGCCTCGTCGCGCAGCGGCGCGTACCGCGCTTGCACCCACACCGCCGCCCCACCGTCGGGGGACGAGAGGCACCAGTCGTCCGACACCGCCTCGCGGCCGGCGAGCGCCGCGCGCGCCAGGGCGGGCTCTCCCAGCTCGGCCAGGACCGGAACGACGTCCGCCGGCGCGCGGCCCAGCGCCCGGGCGGCGGAGACGCCGGTCAGGCGCTCCATGGCGGGGTTCCAGAAGGTGACGCGCAGTTCGCGGTCGCACGCCAGCACGCCGTCGGGGTTGGCGGCGAGCAGGTCCAGCGGGCGGAGACCGGCGGGCGCGGCGAGCTCGGTCATGCGCGGCCTGACTGCGGGTGAAGCGGAACGAAACGCCATCTCGGCTCGCGCGTTCCCAGCATCGAAGGAAAGATGCGGCGCGGGTGGATTGTTGGATGGGATGGCGTAGAAGGAAGATGCAGGAAATGGCCCGCGGAGTGAAGCTGTGGGGAGGCGGTGGCGAACGATGGGTGGAGAACCGGACCGGCAAGGCCCGGCGGCGGGATGGGCGGGCGAATGAATTCGCTGCAACAACCACACGAAGTCCGCCTTCGCGGACTACAGGCGTTGGCGCGGACGACAGTCTGGCGCGCGGGCACCAGCCTCGAGGTGTGCCGATCGCGAGGCCACCGTTTTCCCAAAGAGCGAAGCGGGTCC
>DASWMA010000596.1:0-4397 GCA_036399995.1 Longimicrobium sp.
ATCTGGGAGGCTTCTCCTCGTCCAGTCTATGGCGCGCGCCGGCATCGTCGAAACTGCCTGGGCGGCTTCGCCGCGAGCATCGGAGGGAAGGGAGTCAGGGGGAGGGCTTCATCGAGGTTCTCCCCCTGACTCCCCTTCCTCCGATGCTCTGCGTTCACGCGGTTCGACCGCCTGCGTCCCGGCCGATCTCCGGGAGACGAGACGACCGCCGTTCGTCCCGCACCGCTGCGATCACCGCCGCTCGTCGTGGGGCGGCAGGTCGTCATGCACCAGGATCGGCGGACGGTCGCCGGGGTCGCGGTCCGGCAGCGGCGGCGGCACGTCGTCGGGGTACGTGTCGTGACCCGAGACCGGCGGCGGCACGTCGTCGTACGTGTCGCGGTGCGAGGTCCGCGGCGGGTTGGCGAACTCGGCGTCGCGCGGGGGCGGGAGCATGGTGTGGTCGCCGGCGCTCTCGAACATCGGGCGGCTGCCCTGCCCCGGCCCGGCGCCGGAGCCCGAGCCGCCGCCGCTGAAGGCGCTGAGCGACGCCTCTTCGAGCAGCGGGTCCACCGGGCCGCCCAGGTACGCGGGGAGCGAGGCGATGTCGCGGCCGGAGAGGCCCTGCACCCACACGTCGGAGCTGCGCTCGCGCAGCTCGGCGTTCTCCAGCGGCACCAGCACGTGGCGGTCGTCCACCATCCCGAACAGGTCGTCGTCCACGTCCACGTCGAGGTACTTCACCTTCATGGCCACCGGGTCCACCAGCATCTGCGTGACCACGCCGACCTTCTCGTTGTCGGCGCCGTACACCGTCCAGCCGCGCAAGCTGGGCTGGCCCTTCGGCAGGCGGAAGTCCTTGGCGTCCTTGAGCGGCACCACCGTGGGGCCGGTGCCGGGCTCGAACGCCGTGCCCACGTGGTCGCCGTAGTGCCGCGGGAAGGCGCGGCGCATCTCGCCCAGCACCGGCGCGGTGAGGGCGATCGACGCGTCGTACGGCGGCAGGCGCTTGATCTCGCCGTCGGTCCAGGTGGACTGGAGCGATCCCTCTCCCCACTCCATCGCCTCCACCGGCAGCAGGTACGGCTTCTTGAAGAAGCCGGGGTCCACGGCCAGGAAGCGCACCTGCCCCTGCCGGTCGATCAGGATGTCGCTGACGGTGCCCACGTTTGCGCCGTTGGAGCTCGTCACCGCCCACCCGATGAAGTCGCGCGAGCGGAGGATCTCCGCGCGCTCGGTTCCGTTCGCCATCTGAGGCTCCCGTTTGGCGTTGGCCTGCTGGTCAAGCCTGCGTTCGTGCCCGGCCCACCGCCCCGGCGCACACGGCGTCGCGGGGAAGTGCACGGGGGATGACGGAGGATTCGCGCCAGCGGGACCGGCCGAGGCCGTCCGAAGCGGTCCGGCCGGCGGCTGAAGCCGCAAGCTGGAAGAGCACGAAGCCTCGCAAACTGCGCGAGGCTGGGGGCTCCGGCTGCCGTGCGCGACCCGATCACTCCCCCGATCCGCCGGTCCGGTCGGATGCGGCCGGGCCGGGCAGATGGGACAACTTCGGCAGGGAGGGGGGATGATGCAAAGGCGGCCGGGGCCGCGGAGTGCACAGCGCACCCCGCGGCCCCGGCCGTCGAAACCGGCTACGGCTCAGAAGCTGTAGGCGTCGAGCACGTGCCGGTAGGGAGGGGACCCGGTGCCCGAGAAGGTGCTCCACCCGCGGAAATCGTTGCCCGACCAGAAGCACTCCGTGCCCCCGCGGTTGGTGTACAGGGCGGTGCTGGGCACGCAGTCGAGGCGGCGGTTGGCCCAGAACGTCAGGCCGTTGCTCCCGATGTTGCGCTGCGGGAGAACTTCCACCTCTTCCAAGTAGCCGATCGGATTGTCGCAGCTGTCGAAGTAGTTGGCGCCCTCGTCGCACTTGCTCGCCGAGTGGTAGTTGGCGTGCTTCTCCTTGGCCACCCACACCTTGGGGCGCACGCGGTACCCGCTGGGGTAGTTGAACACGCTGGCGTCGCGCTCCGACGACGAATCCCACCCGAGTTTGTTCCAGTGCGCCGACAGGTACATCTTCACCAGGCGCCACTTGCCGTTGGCGTACTCCACGGTGGCGTACAGGAACTCCGAGTCGCCCAGGTGGTCGCCCACGTCGTCGTAGGCGACCATGGTGCCGCCGTCGCGGTAGTAGGCCAGCATGTACAGGATCTTCACCTGGCGCGTGGTGGAGCTGGGCTCCACCGCCCAGTACGACTCGCGGCCGGTCTCGTGGTCGTACCTGTCGAACTGCAGGTACGGCCGGAAGAGGTGCGCGATCTCGTACTCGCAGTCGTCGCGCATGTAGTCGTGGTCGGCGTCCATCGCGGTGAACGTGGTGGAGAAGCACGCCGACGTCATCCCGCTGGGGATGGCGGCGCCACCCATCTGGCTGCCGTCGGTGGTGCCCTCGGTGGTGCACTCTCTCGCGTAGACGCCGCAGTCGCCGCCGGAGACGACCGCGCCCGGCCTGTCGGGAGCCGCGGCGGCGGCGGGGGCGATCACCAGCAGCGGGAACGGCAGGTACGTGCCCACCGCCACGCGCACGGCGGCACCGGTGCGGGTGTTGAAGCCCGCCACGTCGGAGAGCCTGGCGAGCTCGGCGCCGCTGGCCAGCGTGCCGGCCACCACCAGCTCGTCGCCGCCGTCCCAGCGGGCGAGGTCGGCGGGCATGGGAAGGGCGAGCTCGAGCGCGGGGAGTTCCCGCATCAGGCCGAGGAACGCGTCGCGCTCCATCCCCACCGCCTTCGCCGCGGCATCGGCGAGCGCGGAGCCGCCGCCGCGGAGGTAGCCGTCCAGGGGCAGGCGGCCGCTTTCGCCCAGGTCGTGGCGAAGCTGCGTGCGCAGGGCGGGAGTGGTGAGCGCCTTCGCCACGCCGCGGGCGATGGTTTCCACGCGCTGGTCGGCGGGGGGGCTGGCCGGCGCCCTGGGGGTCACGGGGTCGACGTCGGCGCAGGCGCCGAGCAGCGCGAACAGCGCCGTGCCGGCCAGCACACGGGCGACTACGGGGAACCGCATGGTGCAACTCCTTGGTGGGGCAGGGGAGGGTCGGGTGGCGGGCGGATGTGTCGGCAGGCGTCGCTCCGTTCGCCGGGGGGGTGCGGCGAGCGTAAATCGTTGCGTCCAGACATCATGGCCAGCGTGGTCGTGCGGGGTACAACCCCGGGCCGCCCGACCCGTTCCAGCCCGAGCCTCCGTTTTCGTCAAACTGCTGCCATACGCGTCAGATTGTTTCGCTGCAACAAGATACGGACGGCAGAAGAGGGGCGCCCGGAATGAGGATCCCGAAGGACATGTCTCACGCAGAGCAGCAGAGGAAGCAGAGAACAACCGATCACTTCGCTGTTCTCTGCGTTCTCTGCTGCTCTGCGTGAGATTCTTCAGTCCTGAAACCGGAACGATTCCGGCAACATCGTATGATTCTGGGGGGATGAGGATTGCGCACGAGGCGGCATACGCCGAAACGACCGGCGCCGCCGCGGATCGAGTCCGTGGCGGCGCTGGGAAAACAGGGTGAGTCCGAGGACCGGATCGCGATCGTAGCGATCGGCCGGCATTCGCACCGGCGGCTGAAGCCGCAGCAACCACTACGGGAAGCCTCGCAAACTGCGCGAGGCTGCGGGCCCCGGCTGCCGTGCGCGGCGCGGACGCCCGCCCTGGGTCAGCGCTGGGCGGGCGGGGCGGCGGGGATCACCAGCACCTGGCCGGACCGCACGGTGTCGCTCTCCAGGTCGTTGGCGCGGCGGATGGCGTCCACCGTCACGCCGTAGCGGCGCGCGAGGCCGTACAGCGTCTCGCCCGCGGCGACGGTATGGCGGCGCGCGCGCGTGGACGGGCGCGCCGGCGGCGGACGGGCGTCGTCATCGTCGCCGCGGCTGGCGGCGGGGCGGCGGGGCTCGTCGTTGCGCGACGGGGCGGCGGCCTGGCCGGGGGCGCGCGCGCCGGCGGGGAGGCGCAGCACCGTGCCCGTGTCCAGCGTCTCGCCCAGGTCGGGGTTCAGCGCGCGGATCTGCGCCGTGGTGACGGAGTAGCGCCGCGCGATGCCGAAGAGCGTTTCGCCCGACGCCACCCGGTGCGTCCGCGGCCGGGTGGTGGTGGCGCGCCGGGTGGCCGTGTCGCGCGTGGCCGCCCGGCGCGTGGCGGCGGTGTCGCGAGACGTGGTGCGCCGCGTCGTGGCCGTGTCGCGAGACGTGCTGCGCCGCGTGGCCGCCGTATCGCGCGATGCGGTGCGGCGCGTGGTGGCCGCGGCCGTGTCGCGGCTGGCCGAGGTGCGGCGCGTGGGGCGGGTTTCGTCCGCGGCGGCGTCGTCGCCGCGCGTGGCGGAGCGGCGGGTGGCGGTGGTGTCGGCGCGGGTGGTGCGGCTGGTGCGGCGCCCCGTCGTGGCCGTGTCGCGGCTG